>DAOLKI010000100.1:656-7928 GCA_035331665.1 Rhodocyclaceae bacterium | reverse complement strand
TGCTGCTCTACTTCAAGGCCCAGCTCCAGGGCATCAGCAAGAGCCTGACCCACCGCGACCTGATCTCCATCTTCCAGTTCTCGGTCCTGTCCTTCATCGTCCTGCCGATATTGCCGAACCGGGATTTCGGACCCTACGGCACCTTCAATCCGCACCAGATCTGGTGGATGGTGGTGCTGATCTCGGGCGTCTCGCTCGCCGGCTATGCGGCCCTCCGCTTCGTCGGCGCCCGTTACGGCGCGACCGTCGTCGGCTTCCTCGGCGGTCTGGTCTCGTCCACCGCGACCACGCTCGTATTCGCCCGCAATGCCCGTTCCGACGCCGATCTGACCCGCACCGCCACCGTCGTGATCCTCCTCGCGAACCTGATGGTGATGATCCGCCTCAGCGTCGTCTCGGCGGTCGTGGCGCCATCGCTGCTGGTGCCGATCGCCGTGGTCCTGGGCACCGGTTTCGCCGGCGGCCTCCTCGTCGCGGCCTGGGACTGGCGCGGCATGGGCCACAGCGGCCACCTGCCGATGCCGGAAGTGACCAACCCGACCGAATTGCGCACCGCGCTCACCTTCGGCGCCCTCTATGCCGTGGTCCTGCTCCTCGCCGCCTGGCTGCAGGACGAAGCCGGCCGCAAGGGGCTCTACCTGGTGTCGCTGGCGTCGGGACTCACGGACGTGGACGCCATCACCCTGTCCACCCTGCGCCTTTTCGGCATGGAGAAGCTGTCCGACGGCGAAGCGGTCACCTCGATCGCCCTGGCCGTGCTGGCCAACCTTGCCTTCAAGAGCGGGCTCGTGGTGGGGGTCGGTGGCGGCGCCCTGGCCCGCCGGACGCTGCCGGGCATGGTCGCCATGGGGATCGGCATGGGAATCGGCATCCCCCTGGCCGGCATTGCTTGAAAGTCCCGGCGGCGGCCCCATCCGATGCAAAGGAGAACGTCATGACCCCCACCGCATCCATCCGCCCCCCTGCCGTCGCCGGCATGTTCTACCCGGGAAGCGCCCGGGAATTGTCGGGCGACCTGGCCGCCATGCTGGGCGAGGCGCACCCGCCGGCCCTGACGCCGAAGGCGCTGATCGTGCCGCATGCGGGATACGTGTATTCCGGTCCCGTGGCGGCCACCGCCTATGCCCTGCTGTCGCCGCTGCGCGACCGGATCCGCCGCGTCGTGCTGCTGGGTCCGACCCACCGGGTGGCGGTGCGCGGCATCGCCGTGCCGTCCGTGGCGGCCTTCGCGACGCCCCTGGGCGTCGTGGCGGTGGACCGGGAAGCCATCGCCAGCCTGGCCGGGATCCCGCAGGTGGGGATCAGCGATGCGGCCCACGCCCAGGAGCATTCACTCGAAGTGCACCTGCCCTTCCTGCAGACCGTCCTTGGCCAGTTCGCCCTCGTGCCGCTCGCCGTCGGCCTCGTCTCCTCCGGCGACGTGGCCGTCGTGCTGGAGCGTCTCTGGGGCGGCGACGAGACCCTGATCGTGATCAGTTCCGATCTGTCCCACTATCACGGCTACGAGGCGGCGCGGCGCCTGGACCGGGACACGGCCGATCGGATTCTGCGCCTGGAAAACCTGGAGGACCACGACCAGGCCTGCGGTGCCACCCCGATCAACGGTCTTCTCCAGGTCGCCCGGCACAAGGGCCTCGCCCCGACCCTGCTCGACCTGCGCAATTCCGGCGACACCGCGGGCGACCGTGCGCGGGTGGTCGGCTATTGCTCCGTCTGCTTCACCGAGGCCGGCCATGACCGATGACCTGGGCACCGCCCTGCTGGTGCGGGCGCGCAATGCCATCGCGGCCGAATTCGGGGTCGCCGCGCGGCCCGAACCGCCCCATGGGGCACTGGCGGACGCCGGCGCCACCTTCGTGACCCTGACCCGGGACGGCCAGTTGCGTGGCTGCATCGGTTCCTTGGAGGCATGGCGCAAGCTGGACACCGACGTGCGCGAGAACGCGCGCGCCGCCGCATTCCGCGACCCCCGCTTTGCGCCCCTCGGCCGCGAGGAACTGCCGCGCACGCGCGTCGAAGTCTCGCTGCTGACCGTGCCCGAGCCCATGCGTTTCGCTGACGAGGCCGACGCCCTCCGGCAACTGCGTCCCGGCATCGACGGCGTCATCTTCGAAGTCGGGCGGCACCGCTCCACCTTCCTCCCGCAGGTCTGGGAAAGCCTGCCGGACCGGCGGGAATTCATGGGCCACCTGAAATACAAGGCGGGGCTGCCGCCCAATTTCTGGTCGCCGGAAGTGCGGCTCTACCGCTACGAAGTCCAGAAGTGGAAGGAGTGACCATGAGCGCCACGCTCGGCCGCCCGGAGGGGCGCCACCACCAACATGGAGCCGCGCAGCGGCGAACCGCCGTCACCCCCTCCCGGCGGGAGGGGGTCGGGGGGAGGGACTCCCCCGGCGCCACGCTCGGCCGCCCGGAGGGGCGCCACCACCCACACGGCGCCGCGCAGCGGCGAACTGCCGTCACCCCCCCCTCGTGGAAAGGGGGCGCGGGGAGGGTAGTCCCATGACCGCCGAAGCCCACACCCCCGCCGCGGAACCCCTCTCCGGAACCCCGGCGCGCTGGTGGCACAAACTGGACGATGGCCGGGTTCAGTGCGACCTCTGCCCGCGCGACTGCCGCCTCCACGAGGGGCAGCGGGCGGCCTGTTTCGTGCGCGCCATGAAGGACGGCGGCATGATCCTCACCACCTACGGGCGCAGCTCCGGCTTCTGCATCGATCCGGTGGAGAAGAAACCCCTGAACCATTTCTTTCCCGGCAGTTCCATCCTCTCCTTCGGCACCGCCGGCTGCAACCTGGCCTGCAAGTTCTGCCAGAACTGGGACATCTCCAAGTCCCGGGAGATGGACACCCTGATGGACGACGCCACCCCCGAGGCGATCGCCCGCGCCGCCCGGCGCCACGGTGCCCGCAGCGTCGCCTTCACCTACAACGACCCCGTGATCTTCGCCGAATACGCCATGGACACCGCCGACGCCTGCCATGCCGTCGGCGTGAAGACCGTCGCGGTCACCGCGGGATACATGCACGCCGGACCGGCCCGCGAGTTCTACGCGAAGATGGACGCGGCCAACGTGGACCTGAAGGCCTTCACGGACGATTTCTACGTGAAGCTCTGCGGCGGCCGGCTGCAGCCGGTCCTCGACACCCTGGCCTACGTGTGGCACGAGACCGACTGCTGGCTGGAGATCACCACGCTGTTGATCCCGGGCCGCAACGATGGCGACGCGGAACTGCGCGAACTTTCCCGATGGTGTTTCCGGGAACTGGGCGCGGACGTGCCCCTCCACTTCTCGGCCTTCCACCCCGACTACAAGCTCCTCGACGCGCCGGCCACGCCGAAGGAGACCCTGGCCCGGGCGCGCAGGATCGCGATGGAGGAAGGCCTGCGCTACGTCTATACAGGAAACGTGCACGACCGCGCCGGCGACGCGACCCATTGCCCCGGATGCGGCACGGCGGTGATCGAGCGGGACTGGTACGAGATCCTCGCCTACCGGCTGGACGACGCGGGACATTGCCGGAAATGCGGCACCGCCCTCGCCGGAAGGTTCGAGAAGTTCGGCCCCGCCTTCGGGGCGCGGCGCATCCCGGTGCGCCTGCACGACGCCGCAACCCCGCGGGCCTGACCCGCGGCCGGGCGGAAACGGCGGCGAAAGGACCGCCATTTCCACGACGCCCGTATGGGCTATGGCATCATAATGCGCAAACGGCGCCGGGCATGGCCCACCCTGGCGCCGCATCCACAAGGGTCCCGTGAGGAGAGCATCGCATCATGGCTGCATTGCGCCGGTCGTCCATCGCCACCCAGTTGATCGTCGCCACGTCCGCTCTGATGGCCGTGCTGTTCGCCGGCGCCATCGGGATTCTCGGCAAGCTCGCCGCGGACTCGGCCCTGAAAGGCACCGAGAAGAGCATCGACGAGGAGGTGCGGCTCATGGCCGGCACGGCCGACTCCTATTTCGCGGCGGTGCGGGACCGCGGCGAGAGGGAGTTCCGGGCGTTCGAGAACTACCTGCCCGGCAAGGTCGTCGAGACCGGAGGCACGATGCGCACCGGCGACGCGGACCTGCCGGTCCTCAAGGCCGGCAGCGAGACCCTGAACGGCAACCGCGCCCCGCTCGAAGGATTCAAGAACCTGTTCGGGAGCGACGCGGCGATACTTTCCGTGCGCGACGGCCGCGTCCTGCGCACCGCGACGCTGCTGAAGAAGGACGGGCGGTTCATGGACGGTACCGAGATTCCCGCCGGCGATCCGGTGGCCAAGGCGCTGGCGGCCGGCCAGAGCTACCAGGGACTCACCTTCCGGACGGGCAAGTACTACTTCAGCAACGTGAAGCCCCTGAAGGATGCGTCGGGCCGCGTCTTCGCCGCGCTCTCCGTGCGCATCGACGTGGACCCCGAACTGAAGCAGATCCGCGAGCTGTTCGGCAAGGTCGTGGCCGGCAAGACCGGCTATGTCATCATCATCCGGCCCACCGGGGACGACAAGATCGCCGAATTCGTGCTGCATCCGAAGCTGCAGGGACAGAACGTGGTCGAGTCTTCCCCCCCGGCGCTGCAGCAGATGATCAAGGGCATGATCGACACCAAATCGGGCGTGGTCCATTACGAGTATCCGGATGCCGCCGACGGTGGCCGGATCAAGCCGAAGATCCTGGTGCATCGTCCGTCGGAGACCTGGAACTGGGTCATCGCCTCCGGCAGCTTCGTCGAGGAATTCACCGAGGAGGCGGTCCGCCAGCGCAACCTGCTGCTGATCACGGCGCTGGTCATCGGCGGCCTTTTCATGGCCGCCGTGTTCTTCCTGATCCGCAACCGGCTCGCGCCGCTGGCCGGGGCGGTCGAGGCCACGGAAAAACTGGGGGCCGGGGACCTGCAGGCCCTGGCCGCCCCGGCCGCCGCCGGGAGCGCCAACGAAGTGGACAAGATGGCCGACTCCCTGTCCCGGGCGGTCAACGCGATGCGCGAGATGATCGGTCAGGTGGACGCGAACTCGGACCGTCTCCTCCAGGCGGCAGCCGACCTCGAATCCTCCGCCGAGGATACGCTGACCCGCATCCGCGACCAGGCGACCTCGGCCTCGGGACTGGCCGCCTCGGTCGAACAGGTATCGGTGAGCATCTCCCATACGGCCGACAACGCGCGGGACGCGGCCGAGGTCACCGGGAATGCCCTGGCCGCGGCCGAGACGGGCCGCACCCGGGTCAATGCGACCGTCGGGGAGATGGAACGCATCGCCGCCGAGATCCAGGACTCGGCCGGTCTGATCCAGTCCCTCGGCAACCGGTCGGCGCAGATCTCCGCCATCATCAGCGTGATCAAGGACATTGCCGACCAGACGAACCTGCTCGCCCTGAACGCCGCCATCGAGGCGGCGCGCGCCGGCGAGCAGGGACGCGGGTTCGCCGTCGTCGCCGACGAGGTGCGCAAGCTCGCCGAGCGCACCAGCGTGTCGGCCCAGGAGATCGCCGAGACCATCGCCAACATGGTCCGCGAAACCGACGCCGCCGTGGGCCGCATGCAGACGGTATCGGACCAGATGTCCCGCGGCGTCGACATGGCGCGCGAGGCCGGGGAGGCGATCCGGGAAATCGACCGGACCACGAACGAAGCCAGCCGCTATGTCAGCGACATCGCCGCCGCCACGCGGGAACAGAGCACCGCCAGCCAGGAGATGGCGCGGCTGGTCGAACGCGTGGCCCAGGTGGCCGAGCAGAATGCCGGCGCCGTCGTCGCCAGCGCGGAAAAGGCGCGCCAGATGAAAGGACTCGCGGCGCAGCTGGAATCCCTGCTCGGCCGGTTCAGGCTTTGATCGTTGACCGGCCGCAGAGCCGGCGCATCCCGCCAAGGAGAGAACGGGAACAACTCCGCGCTGCAGGGCCGGGGTTCGTCGACAACGTCCAGGAAGGAAGATTCGAATGGGATTGATGGACTGGTTCAGGAAGATCGCCGGCGGCGGCAAGGACGACGGCACGTCGGCCCAGGCATCGGTGGACGACAAGGGTGCCGAGGTGGCGGGCCTCAACTTCAAGTCCGCGGTGGACGCCCACATGAAATGGAAGATCCGCCTCGAGTCCTACATCAACGGGACGAGCGGCGAGGACCTGAAGGTCGAAGTGGTCGGCCGGGACGACCAGTGCCCCCTGGGCAAATGGATCTACAGCCAGGGTGGCGGCCGATTCGGCTACTCGGAGACCTTCTTCGACATGAAGGCCCATCACGCCCATTTCCACCGCTGCGCCGGCGAGGTCCTGTCCGCGGCCCAGGCCGGCCAGAAGGAAAAGGCCATGCGCCTGTTGCAGCAGGGCGACTACGTGCGCGCGTCGGAGCGGGTGAAGAAACTGCTGGCCAAACTCTTCGTCCTGGTGGCCGACGGCAAGACGGCCCTCGATGCCCATCAGCAATGGAAGACACGGCTCCGGGACTACATCACCGGTGCCAGCGACGAGAACCTGGAGGTGGCCATCGTCGCGCGGGACGACCAATGCACGCTCGGCCGCTGGCTGGCCAACGAGGGCGAACTGCATTACGGCGGCAGGCCGGAATTCGAGCGGGTACGGGCGGCCCATGCCCGTTTCCACCAGGCCGCGGGCGACGTCCTGGCGCTGGCGCAGAGGGGGGAACGCCAGGCGGCCCTCCAGATGCTCGACAGCGGGCCCTATCCCCAGGCATCCGACCAGGTCGCCGAGACCCTGGTGGCGCTTTTCAAGCCGGCGTGACCCGCCGGGAAGACCTCCGCAATTCCATGCCTGCCAGAATGGCATGGAAGGATTTCCTGCAATTTCCGTGACTTAATTCGGCCCCTGGAAATTTGCCTGCCAATTTGACAGGCATGCACGGGACACCCGCGGGTGTCCCGCATTTTTTCCAATAATAATCATGGGGTTGCCAACCCCTTTCCGGTGGGCACGCAACATGCATCAGGAGACGCGGCCGCCCGCAATCCTAGGCACGGCGGCCAGAGCCCGGCATCCGCCGGGCCTCCAACATCACGAACCTTCGAAGGGGACCTATGAAAGTCAAAATGATTGCAATCGCCAGCCTCCTGTCCATGGGCATCGCCGGCGCCGCCATTGCCCAGGACCAGAAGGGCATGTCCGGCATGGGTGGCATGAGCGGCATGTCCGGCCAGAAGGGCATGTCCGGCATGGAAGGCCAGAAGGGCATGTCCGGCATGGGCGGCATGAGCGGCATGTCCGGCCAAAAGGGCATGTCAGGCATGGAAGGCCAGAAGGGCATGTCCGGCATGGGCGGCATGAGCGGCATGTCCG
>DAOLKI010000100.1:0-556 GCA_035331665.1 Rhodocyclaceae bacterium | reverse complement strand
GCCAGAAGGGCATGTCCGGCATGGGTGGCATGAGCGGCATGGAAGGCCAGAAGGGCATGGGCGGCATGTCCGGCATGGAGGGCATGGAAGGCAAGAAGGGCAAGAAGAAGAAGCCCAAACAGGAAGGCATGTCCGGCATGTCCGGGATGGGCGGCATGAGCGGCATGGAAGGCCAGAAAGGCATGTCCGGCATGGGCGGCATGTCCGGCATGGAAGGCCAGAAGGGGATGTCCGGAATGTCCGGCCAGAAGGGCATGAGCGGCATGTCCGGTATGGAAGGGCAGAAAGGCATGTCCGGAATGTCCGGCCAGAAGGGTATGAGCGGCATGTCCGGCATGGGCGGCATGGAAGGCAAGAAGTAAGGAGATCGATCTCCTCCCCTTGGGATGGGGGTTCGCCCCCATCCTTTTTTCCGAACCCAGAAAAGAACCATGGCATATCCTGACACGACGGGCCGCGACGCCTCCGGGAAGCGGTTTGCGACGCTTGCGACGGCAGCCCTCTTGTCGACGCTCGCCCCTCCCCTCCCTGCCGCCCCCACCTACGTATCGGGGCT
>DAOLKI010000099.1:0-7979 GCA_035331665.1 Rhodocyclaceae bacterium | reverse complement strand
GCGTAGTCCTCGAAACGGGTTTCCTCGTCGGGAGCGATCGTCTCCCGCCACTTGGTGCTCGGGTCCATTGCGGCCTCCTCCTTGCTCGGGGCGATCCGGTCAGCCGGCCACGGGACGCACGCGGCCCGCCGCCCGTTTGGCCCGCGCCCTCGCTTCGTCCGTGGTATCGGCGTTGGCGACCGCCACCCCCATGCGCCGTTTCGTGAAGCTTTCCGGCTTGCCGAAAAGGCGCAGGTCGGATTCCGGTACCGTCAGCGCGTCGGCGACGCCGTCGAAGGCGATACCCTTGGCCTCGATGCCTCCGTAGATCACGGCCGAGGCCCCCGGCCGGCGCAGGCACGTGTCGACCGGCAGGCCCAGGATGGCACGGGCATGCAATTCGAATTCCGAGAGGCGCTGCGTGGCCAGCGTGACGAGGCCGGTGTCATGGGGCCGGGGGCTTACCTCGGAGAACCAGACCTGGTCGCCCTTGATGAAGAGCTCGACGCCGAAGAGGCCACGGCCGCCCAGATTGCCGGTCACGGCGGCGGCGATCCCGCGGGACCTCTCGAGGGCCGTTCGGCTCATGGCCATGGGTTGCCACGATTCGACGTAGTCGCCCGATACCTGGACGTGACCGATGGGTTCGCAGAAGAAGGTCTCGACCTGGCCTGACTCGCCGAGGGCCCGCACGGTGAGCTGGGTGATCTCGTAATCGAAGTCGATGAAGCCCTCGACGATGACGCGACCGGCATCGACCCGGCCGGCCGAAGCGGCATAGTCCCAGGCGGCCTTCACGTCCGCCGGGGTCTTCACCAGGGATTGTCCTTTGCCGGACGAGGACATGACCGGCTTCACCACGCAGGGATAACCGATCGCCGGTCCATTGGCGCCGTCGATCGCCGCCTGCAGTTCGGCCAGGGAATCGGCGAAGCGGTACGGCGACGTGGGCAGTCCCAGTTCCTCGGCGGCGAGCCGGCGGATGCCCTCCCGGTTCATGGTGAGCCGCGCGGCCCGGGCGGTGGGGATCACCTCGGCGAGGCCTTCCCGCTCGACCTCGACCAGCATGTCGGTGGCGATGGCCTCGATCTCCGGCACGACCAGGCGCGGTTTCTCCCGCTCGATCAGGGCGCGCAGCGCTGCCCCGTCGGTCATCCTGACGACGTGGCTCCGATGCGCCACCTGCATGCCCGGCGCGTCCGGGTAGCGGTCCACGGCAATCACCTCGCAGCCCAGTCTTTGCAATGCGATAATGACCTCCTTGCCCAGTTCGCCGCTGCCGAGAAGCATGACGCGGGTGGCGGAAGGCGAGAGCGGGGTGCCGATGCGCATGGGTGGCTCCGTTCGACAAAAGGCGATTCTACCCCGCAGCCAGATGACCAAAAGACAGCCGCACCGGGCCCTGCGCGATGCATTCGGCCAATTCGCCACGGGCGTCGCCGTGGTCACCGCCCGCAATGGCCAGGGCGGGTTCGTGGGCATGACAGTCAATTCATTCTCCTCGGTGTCGCTGGATCCTCCGCTGGTCCTGTGGAGTCTCGGCCTCGAGTCGCCGTCCCGGGTCTTCTTCGAAAGCGCCTCCTATTACGCCATCAACGTCCTGGCCGCCGAGCAGCAGGAGTTGTCCCAGCGCTTCGCCACGCCCCATGTGGACAAGTTCAACGGTATCTCCTGGGCGGAAGGCCTCGGCGGTGCCCCGCTGCTACCGGGGTGCGCGGCATGGTTCGAGTGCCGCTCGACCCATCATTACGCCGGCGGCGATCACGTGATTCTGGTGGCGGAGGTGGAACGTTTCCGGGCCGAGCCCAAGCCGCCGCTGATTTTCCATGGCGGCCGGTACCGTAGCCTTTCCGAGGGGTGAGCCTCATGCTGGTGGAACGCATCGAAGGCAAGTGGATCGACTGCTTCGCGGAGGTGTTCAGTCTCTGCGGCATCCAGCCGGGCGAGGTGGCCGCGGTGCTGTCGGAGACCCAGTCCCGCCGCGTGAACGTCGAACTCGCCAAGCTGGCCCTGCAACGCCTCGGCGCCCAGGTCTTCGAGGTGATGCTGACGACGCCGCCCCTGGCGGTTCCGATCCCCGTCCGGTCGACGGGCAGCAGCGACGCCATCCGGCGGATCGGGCCCGTGGTGTCGAGCCTGGCGCAGGCCGGCTTCGTGGCGGACCTGACCGTGGAGGGGCTGATGCACGCGCCCGAGTTGCCGGACATCCTGCAGGGCGGCGCCCGGGTGCTGTACGTCTCCAACGAACATCCGGAGATCCTGGAGCGCCTGATGCCCGTTCCGGCAGACGAGGAGGCCGTCAAGGCGGCGATGAAGCGCCTGCGCGGCGCCAAGGCGATGCGGGTCACCTCACCCCGCGGCACGGACTTGACGGTGAATCTGGAAGGCACCCGGGTGGGCGGTGTCTGGGGCTTCACCGCACGGCCCGGAACGCTCTCGCACTGGCCCGGCGGCATCGTCCTCGGCTTTCCCGCCAAGGGATGCGTTAACGGCACCCTGGTCATGGCGCCGGGTGACGTGAACCTGACCTTCAAGCGCTACGTGGATGACGAGGTGACCCTGCGCGTCGAGAACGACTACGTGACCGCCATCGCGGGCGGCGGCTACGATGCCGACCTGATGCGCGGCTATCTGGACAGCTGGTGCGGGCGGGAAGGGACCCGGGATGCCTACGCGGTCTCGCACGTGGGGTGGGGGCTGGCCCGCGGAGCCCGCTGGGACGCCCTGACGTTCTACGACCGGCGGGACTGCAACGCCACGGAACTGCGCGCCTTCGCCGGCAACTTCCTCTTTTCGACGGGCGCCAACGAGGTGGCCGGGCGGCACACGCTGGGCCACTTCGACCTGCCGTTTCGCCACTGCACCGTGGAACTGGACGGGACGGCCGTGGTCCGCGACGGGGCGCTGGTCGAGTGACGGCGGTTCCGGCGTATCTGGAGGCCGGGAAGGCTGCGCGGGTTCTCGTCTTCCTGCACGGCATCGGTGGTGGCAAGGAGGGATGGCAGCGGAGCCTGGAGCATTTCGCCGGCCGAGGTTGGCGCGCGCTTGCCTGGGACATGCCCGGCTACGGCGGCAGCGCCGCGCTGCACCTGCGCGATTTCGCCGGATTGGCCGCTGCGCTGGAACGCCTGCTCGACGCGGCCGCCGTGGACCGCGCGGTGCTCGTGGGCCACAGCCTCGGCGGCATGGTGGCCCTGGAAGCCTGGGCCCGCATGCCCTCCCGCATCGAGGCGATGGTGCTCGCGGCCACCAGTCCCGCCTTCGGCAGCACGGACGGCGAATTCCAGCGCCAATTCCTGGCCCAACGCCTGGCGCCGCTGGACCAGGGCAGGACCATGGCCGAAGTGGCCGCGCCCCTGATTCCTTCGATGGCCGGTCCGGGCGCCGATCCCGAAGGCGTCGCCCTGGCACGCACGTTGATGTCCCGCATCCCGCCGGCGAGCTACCGGGCAGCCCTGCAGGCGCTGGTTCGGTTCGACCGGCGCGCCGTCCTGCCGGAGATCCGCGTCCCGGTGCTTTGCCTGGCCGGAGAGCACGACAAGACGGCGCCGCCCCAGGTTCTGCGGCGCATGGCCGGGAAGATTCCCGGCGCCGTCTGCGCCGAAATTCCCGGCGCCGGACACCTGCTCAATTTCGAGCGGCCCGCCGAATTCCATGCGGCCCTCGAGCCTTTTCTGAACAAACTGTGACCCGACGGAGGAGCGCATGGCCTATCAACCGATCTGCGGCGAGGGATTCCCGCTGGCGGAGAAGCAGCGGCACCTGATCGATACGGCGGCGGAACTGGGGCGCACGCGCTTCGCCGGCCGGGCGGAGAAGTACGACAGGGAAGCCAGCTTTCCCTTCGAGAACTACCAGGACATGCACGAATCCGGCCTGTTGCGCCTGTGCGTGCCGGAGTCCCACGGTGGCCACGGGGCCGATTACGCCACCTATGCGATGGTCTCGGCGGAGATCGGCCGGTACTGCGGCGCCACGGCGCTCACCTTCAACATGCATGTGTGCACGATGATGTGGAGCGGCCTGCTGTCGGAAGACCTGGACATGACGCCCGAGCAGCGCGCCGCGCACCGCCGGCACCAGGCGGTCCATTTCGCCCGCGTGGTCCGGAACGGGGCGATCTATGCGCAGCCCTTTTCCGAGGGGGGCGCGGCGGCGGCGGGTGCCCAGCCCTTCGGCACGACGGCCACCAAGGTGGACGGCGGCTGGCGCGTCAATGGCCGCAAGATCTTCGCCTCGCTGGCCGGTGGAGCCAACTACTACGGCGTGCTGTGCACGGAGAAGAAAGGCGGCGAGGAACTGTCCCGTCGCGACACCCTGTATCTCGCCGTGCCCGCCGATGCGCCGGGCTTCTCCATCTACGGCGACTGGGATCCCCTCGGCATGCGCGGCACCGTGTCGAAGAACCTGCTGTTCGAGGACGTCTTCGTGCCCGAGGAGGCGGCCCTGATGCCCCAGGGCATCTATTTTCAGGCCGCCTCCCGATGGCCGCACATGTTCATGACCCTGGCCCCCACCTACATGGGGGTCGCCCAGGCCGCCTACGACTTCACCGTCGCCTACCTGCGCGGCGAGATTCCCGGAACCGGACCCGTCAAGCGCCGGCAGTTCGCCACCAAGCAGATCGCCCTGGCCGAGATGCACATCAAGATGGAGCAGACCCGGTCCCTGTTCCTGCGCGCCATCCAGGACGCGCGGATCGATCCGCCCAAGTCGGCGCGGCTGCGCGCCTACGCGGCCCAATACACGATCATGGAGAATGCCGTCGACATGGCGCGCCTGGCCATCCGGACCTGCGGCGGGCAATCCATGCTGAAGTCGTTGCCGCTGGAGCGCCTGTACCGCGACGCGCGCTGCGGCGCGCTGATGCTGCCCTGGACCGCGGAACTGTGCATGGACCGCATCGGCCGCGAAGCCCTCTACGAGCCGGGAGAGACGGACTGATGCGACCCCCGTGGTGGCGCTTCGCCGTGGCCGTCCGGTGGATGGCGGGCGCCGCCATTTTCCTGTCGGGCTCCGCCTGGGCCGCGATCGAGCTGGACATGGACATCCGCCAGGTCCAGATGATCGGCGATGCGAAGGACCCGCAGCGCCAGGAGACCGTTACCGGCTTCCGTGTCGCGCTGGGCGCCACATGGTCGGACACGGTGGGCAACGGACGCCGGGAGATCCACGACTATGCGAATCGGCGCATCGTGGATCTGGACCCGGAGAAGAAGGTCATGGACGACCGCTCGCTCTACGGGCCGGTGGCCTTCCGGGTCATGGAGACGGCCAATCGGCGAATGATCCGGGAGGTGATGGCCAAGGCCATGCCCGCGGGGCGCGCAGTGACGGAGGCCGAACAGCGGCTCGCCACGGAACACGAGCTTTCCCTGCGCGAGTCCCAGCTCAAGGGGGGAACCGGCGGCCCGGCCCTCGTCGTCCGCGACGAGGTGGACGGCCGGCACTGGTCTGACGGCCGGCGGGAGCTGGCGTTCGCGTCCCGGAACGGGTTCGACCTGCCGGAGCGGGACAGACCTTCCTACGGCCGCTGGCTGCGCAGCATCCATTCCCTGCATCCGGACATCGTGCAGGCCCTGGTCGCAGGCGGCAAGGTTCCCGCACGGCTCGAGGCCCGCTATTACAGCCTCGACAACCTGCGAGGGGAACTGACCGTGGCCGTGAAGGCGGTGCGCGTCCTCCCGGACGACGCCATTCCAGCCCCTTATTCGGCGGAGCCTTTGCCGCCCCAGGGACCGGGGCTCGAATCGGCCCTGGCGAAGGCGCGCGCCCAGCCCGCCGACGGATTCCAGGCACGCCGCCGGCTGGCCGAACGGACCGCCGCCGACGCGCTCAATGCCGGGCGCATCATGGAGGGTGTCGCGGCCGTCCTCGAGGCATCCATCATCACGGGAGACGGCGGCCTGGGCAGCGCCCTGGCCGGCCATCGGGATGAGATCGCCAACGATGGCGCCGCCGCAACCCTGATGGCAGCCATCGGTGCGGTGCCGAAGGACAGGGCGGCAGCCAAGGCCCAGGCGGACCGCCTGCGCGATGCGCGTGCCGCCTTCGTGACGCCGGCGTTGAAGGGCGTCGAGGCGAACCTGCGCCAGGGCGCGGGCGACGTGCGCGAAGCCGAGAAACTGCTGGTGGAGGCGGTGGACGCGGAACCGTACCTGATCGGCGCCTGGATGGACCTGGGGCGGCTCTATTACGGTCAGTACCGGACGATCCAGGCCTGGCGGTGCTGGGACGCGGCCCGGCGCCTGGCTCCCGGCCACCCGATGACGCGCGAGATCGACGATTTGGAGAAGCGCCTCGCCGCCGGTTTCCCCGAATTCTTCTGACCCTCCTCGCCCCGGACGCCCACCCCATGGACCTTGCCCGACTGATCGACCGCCACGCCGAGTTCCGCGGCCGCCACACGGCCATCCAATTCGAAAACGAAATCATCACCTACGCGGAACTGGCCCGGCGCATCGGCCAGACCGCCGCCGCGCTGCACGACGGCCTGAAGGTGAAGCGCGGCGACCGGGTCGCCTTCCTGGGGGTGAACGATCCCGAATTGCTGGTGTTGCTGTTCGCCTGCGCCCGGCTCGGTGCCATCTTCGTTCCCCTGAACTTCCGGCTGGCCCCGCCGGAGCACCGCTACGTGGTCCACGACTGCGACGCCCGGGTGCTCATCGCCCAGGACCAGTTTCACCCCCATTGCGAACAATTCCGCGCCGACCTGCCCGGAACCCGCTTCGTCTCCCTGGGCGGCGAGGCGCCGGCGGGGTGGGACCGATGGGGCAGTCTGGTGGCCAGCGCGAATCCGGGGTGCGATGCCTACGGAAGGGCCGACGACCCGCTGCTGGTGGTCTATACGTCCGGGACCACCGGTTTCCCGAAGGGGGCCGTGCTGAACCAGGATTCCCTGCGGTGGAACGCGTTCAACAGCTGGCACATGCACGACATGACCGGCGAGGATCACGTGCTCACCAACCTGCCCATGTTCCACGTGGGCGGCCTCAACATCCAGACCACCCCTGCCCTGCTGGCCGGTGCCACCGTCACCCTGCACGCCCGCTTCGACGCGGAGCGCTGGCTGGTCGACGTGGCGCGCCGACGGCCCACCCTGTCCCTGATGGTGCCGGCAACGATGAAGGCGGTGATCGAGCACCCGGAGTTCGTGCGCACGGATCTCTCGAGCCTGCGCTTCCTGCAAAGCGGTTCGTCGCTGGTGCCCGAGCACCTGACCAGGGCGTTTCATGCCAGAGGCATTGCGGTGGGGCAGGTCTACGGGTCGTCCGAGACCTGTCCAATCGCGTCCTATACGCGCCGGGAACAGGCGCTGGCGAAGGTGGGCTCGGCAGGACTCGCGGCCCTGCACGGCGAACTCCGGGTGGTGAAGGGCAACGGGCGGGAAGCCGCGCCCGGCGAGGTGGGCGAGGTGCAGGTGCGGGGCCCCCAGGTCATGCGCGAGTACTGGAACCGTCCCGACGCGACCCGCGAGGCCATGGTCGATGGCTGGTTCCGCAGCGGCGACCTGGGAAGCCGCGATGCGGACGGCTTCCTGCGCATCGTGGGGCGCGCGAAGGATGTGATAATCTCGGGCGGCGAAAACATCTACCCGGCAGAACTGGAACTGGTGATCGCCGCCGTTCCGGGGGTTGCCGAGGTGGCCGTGGCCGGAGTCGCGGATCCGCAATGGGGGGAAATACCGGTGGCCTTCGTGTTGCGTGACCGCGGTTCGGATTGCGACGCGGGTCGCATCCTCGCCGCGCTGGAAGGGCGGGTCGCGCGTTTCAAGCTGCCGCGCCGGGTGCTGTTCGTGGAGGACCTGCCCCGCAACGTGATGGGCAAGGTCCAGAAATTTGCGCTCAGTAAAATGCTGGAGGAATCCCAGACATGAAAGTCTCCCGTCTCGCCGCCCTGGTCGCCATTTCGTTTGCAACCGGTGCGGTCGGCACCGCGCTGGCGCAGGTGAAGGTCGGCGTCGTCTATGCCGCCACCGGTCCCGGCGCCTTCGTCGGCAT
>DAOLKI010000098.1:0-8037 GCA_035331665.1 Rhodocyclaceae bacterium | reverse complement strand
CTCAGGCGCCATTCACGGCGTCGGGAGAGGTGGAACGATAACGGCGAATCCGCCGGCCAGCCGGGCCAGCAACGTCTGGGTCACTTCCGCCGCGGCCGGCGTGCGCAGGTTCGGCGGCCAGTCGACGGCACGCCCGGGATCCCATCCGTCGGGCCAGGCACATTCGACGCCCAGGTCGAAACCATAGTCGGAGGTGGCGTTCATGGTCTGCTCCTTACTGCACGAAACGGGTATCTATCCGCATGACGGCGGCCTGCTCCAGGACCGGGCTTTCGCCCCCGGACGCCAGCAGCACCGCGCCACCGAGGACGATGGCGGCGGTGAGGCCGATGCCGAGAGCGAGGACCACGAAAGCGATCAAGTCGACGATGGCGAGGCGGGGACGGCGGGGGCGGTGGACGGTGTTCAAGGCGTTCTCCGGTCTTGGGGCGGGCTGCCCACGACGCCATTCCAGTCCCGCAGCCGGGACGCGGTGGGGAGAATTCCGGACAAGGTGGCGAGGAAATGTGGCAGGAAAATGACGGAGCGCCCCCTTCCCGGCGCGCAGCGGCGCGGGAGTCTTCCGCCCCTTCAGGGCTGGGGGTCGCGGAGGGGATGGGGGGCGAATGCTCCATCCAGCGGTCCGACGTTCATCGACCCGATCCCTGCGCTATAGTCCGCCGCCATGCCCAAGACCATCGCCATCGTCGAAGACGATCCGGCCATCCGTGCCAATTACGCCGACGCCCTGCGCCGCCAGGGCTACGAGGTGCTGCCCTTCGGCTCACGGCCGGAGGCGTGGGCAGCCTGCCAGACGCGGCTGCCGGACCTGGCGCTCGTCGATATCGGCCTCGGTGACGAGCCGGAGGGCGGCTTCGAACTCTGCCGCGCGCTGCGCGGCCTGTCGGCGCGGCTGCCCATCCTCTTCCTCACCGCCCGGGACAGTGATTTCGACATAGTCTCCGGGCTGCGCCTCGGCGCCGACGACTACCTGACCAAGGACATCAGCCTGCCCCACCTGCTGGCCCGGGTGGCCGCCCTGTTCCGCCGCGTCGAGGCCCTGACGCAGGGGCCGCCCCAGGAAGAGGTGCTGGAACGAGGCCCGCTGAACCTCGACGCGAAGCGTTTCACGGTGACCTGGAGGGCTCGGCCCGTGGAACTGACGCTGACCGAGTTCTGGATGGTCTTCACCCTCGCCAGGTTTCCCGGTCACGTGAAGGACCGGGAACAATTGATGCGCGACGCCCAGCTCGTCGTGGACGAGGGGACCATCACGTCGCATGTGAAGCGCATACGCCGCAAATTTCAGGCGGTGGACCCGCAATTCGATCGCATCGAGACACTCTACGGGATGGGGTACCGCTGGCGGGGCGATGAGACTCCGGCTTGACCTGCGGACGAAGCTGGCCCTGGCGTCGTCGGTGCTGCTTGCCCTGCCCTGGGCCGGCTATCGCTACGTGGCCGATCTGGAAGGGTACCTCCTGGAAAGCCAGCAGCAGGCGCTGCTCACGACGGCCCGGGCCGTCGCCACCGCGCTGCACGAGCGCCCGATGCTCATGAGGCTCTCCACGCCGCTGCGCCAGCCGCCCGCCGCCGAATCCCCGGCCACCGCGCGGCCGGCCGAGTACGGCGCTCCCGTTGCGCCGGTGGAAACGGCCCAACCGATGCCGGTGGAGCCGCCGCGGGTCATGCTGCGAGCATCGGGCCAAGACGCCCGCGTCGTTGGAGACCGGGAGGTGGAGGCCTTGCTGCAGGGCGCGGAACGGGCGAATGTGCGGCTCTGGGTCGTCAATCGCGATCTCAAGGTGCTGGGGGTGGCCGGCAGCCTGAAACCGCCGCGGGCACCGGCCGAGGAACCGGGTCCCTGGCGGAGTTGGCTCGCCTGGATCATCCCGCCCCCTCCGGCGGAATTCGACGACGCCTTCGATGCCCCTCGCCTGGCGGCCGGCGCGGAAGTGGCCGCCGCACTGCTGGGCGGGGGCGCGACGCGGGTGCGCACCAGCGCGGACGGCAAGGCGGTGGTCGCCTCGGCGGCGCATCCGGTCTGGGCCGGCGACAACGTGGTGGGGGCCGTCGTCGCCGAGGCGACGACGCATTCCATCCTGGCAGTCCGCAACGAGGCGCTGGAGAAGCTGTTGGTGCTGGCGGTTACCGCGCTCTCCGGTGTCTCGGTCGTAATGCTGGGATTCGCCACCCGGCTGTCGGGTCGCATCCGGCGCCTGCGCGACGAAGCCGAGGGCGCCGTCGACGCGAAGGGGCGGATCGGAACGCTGACGACGGCCTCCGCCGCCGGCGACGAAATCGGCGATCTGTCGCGCAGTTTTTCCACCGTTCTGACCCGCCTGGCCCAGCATCATGACTATCTGGAAAGCCTGGCGAGCCGTCTTTCCCACGAACTGCGCACGCCGGTGGCCGTGGTCCGCTCTTCGCTGGAGAACCTGCGGATACAGGGCGTTCCGGACGACGCGCGGGTTTACGTGGATCGGGCCGAGGAAGGAATCGGGAGGCTGTCGAAGATCCTCTCGCGGATGGCGGAAGCCACACGGATGGAGGCGAGCCTGGCGGCGACCGAAGCCGAGCGCTACGATCTGGCGGCCGTGCTGCGCGACTGCGTGGCCGGCTATCGGCTCGCGTACGGTTCCCACCGGTTCGCACTGCGCGTTCCCGTAGAACCGGCGCGCGTGGCGGGTGCACCGGACCTCGCGGCGCAGATGCTCGACAAACTGGTGGGCAACGCCGTCGATTTCTCCGTGCCTGGCGAAACCATCGAGATCGACCTCGCCGCGGGGACGGGACCGGCCGGCATGACCTGGTGCCTCACCGTGTCCAACCCCGGCCCACCGCTGCCGGAAGCCATGGCCGGCAAGCTCTTCCACTCGATGGTGTCGGTAAGGCAGGGAGGCGCCACCGCCACGGAGCCGCATCTGGGCCTCGGACTCTATGTGGCCCGGCTGATCGCCGAATTCCACGGCGGAACCATCGGCGCCGATAACCGTCCCACGGGAGACGGCGTTGCGGTAACGGTGGAACTCCCGGAAGCGTGAACCGCCAGCCGGCGGGACGGGGGGCGGCGGGCCCCGTGGGTTAACATAGCGGTTTGTTTCAGCAAGGAAGATTTGCCATGATCAAGGTTGGCATCGTCGGCGGCACGGGGTACACGGGCGTCGAACTGCTGCGTCTGCTGGCCCAGCATCCCGAGGTCGAACTCGCGGCCATCACGTCCCGCGCCGAGACGGGCACGCCCGTGGCGGACATGTATCCCAGCCTGCGCGGCCGCGTGAAGCTCGCGTTTTCGGATCCGGCCACCGCACCGTTGGCCGCCTGCGACCTGGTGTTCTTCGCGACGCCCAACGGCGTCGCCATGCAGCAGACCCGCCAGTTGCTGGAAGCGGGGGCTCGCGTAGTGGACCTGGCCGCCGACTTCCGCATCGCCGACGTGGCCGTCTGGGAGAAATGGTACGGCATGCAGCACGCATGCCCGGACCTGGTGGCCGAGGCCGTCTACGGACTGCCCGAGGTGAATCGGGACGCGATTCGCGGTGCCCGGCTCGTGGCCAACCCAGGCTGCTACCCGACGGCCACCCAGCTCGGCTTCCTGCCGCTGGTGGAGGCCGGCTGCGTGGACCTGGACCACCTGATCGCGGACGCGAAGTCCGGGGTTTCGGGAGCCGGCCGCAAGGCGGAAACCCACATTCTTTTCTCCGAGGCCTCGGACAACTTCAAGGCCTATGGCGTGCCGGGCCACCGGCACCTGCCGGAAATTCGCCAGGGCCTTGCGCGCGCGGCGGGCCGGGAGGTGGGGCTGACTTTCGTTCCGCATCTGACGCCCATGATCAGGGGCATCCACTCGACCCTTTACGCGCGCATCACCCGGGCGGAGGACTTCCAGGCCCTGTTCGAGCGGCGCTTCGCGAACGAGCCTTTCGTGGACGTGTTGCCACCCAAGTCGCATCCGGAAACCCGCTCCGTGCGAGCGGCGAACACCTGCCGGATAGCGATCCACCGGCCCCAGGGCGGCGATACGCTCGTGATCCTGTCCGTGATCGATAATCTGGTGAAGGGCGCGGCTGGCCAGGCCGTCCAGAACATGAATCTCATGTTCGGCTTCGACGAATGCGCCGGTCTCTCGCAGATCCCCGTTCTGCCCTGATCTGGCGCCGCCTGCGGTCGCGCTTCGGCATCTCGGCGCCGAAGGTGGCGGTGCGCACCCACCTGCCCTGGTATTGGCGTGCGGCGAGCATCGTGGTGCTCCTGGCGATCTCCATCGCCCTGGCTGGATGGGTCTACGATGCGGGCCGCCGCTTCGCCGGTTTCGACCGGAGCGAGACGGAACAGGAGCTCAAGGACCTGCGTGACAAGGTGGCGGCCCTGGACAAGGATCTGGCGGAAGCACGCAAAGTCGCCAATGCCGGCGAGAGCAAGCTCTCCATCGAAGCGGCGGCCGCGCGGCAGTTGGCCGACCAGGTGAAGCGGTTGGAGCAGGAGAACGGGCGCCTCAAGGAGGACCTGGCGGTCTTCGAGAATCTGGCCGCCAAGGAAAACGGCACAACGGCGCCGGTCAGCATCCAGCGCTTCTCGGTCGATCCCGGCCCGGACGGCGGCGCCTACCGGTACCGGATGCTGGTGGCCGCCCAGGGCGGCAAGAAGGAGAAGGAAACCAGGGTGGACCTGCAATTCCGCGTGGTGGTGCAGCAGGGCGGCAAAGCTGCTACCATTGAAATTCCTGCCGCCGGCGACCCCGATTCCCAGAAGTATTCGATCGGATTCAAGTACTTCCGCCGGGTCGAAGGCACGTTCAGGGTTCCCGCCGACGCCCGCGTCAAGAGCGTCGAGGCGCGCCTGGTCCAAGGCGGAACCCAGTTGGCGAGCAAGGTCGCCACCTTGTAATCCGGAAAGGAATGCCCATGTTCCTCAAGAAGGCGAGCAAACCCCAGAGCCGCATCGACAGCCTGATCGGCGCCGGCACGCGCATCACCGGCGACATCGCGTTTTCCGGCGGCCTGCGCGTGGATGGCGAGGTGCACGGCAATGTGCGGGCGACGGGCGATGGCCCGAGCACGCTGGTGATCAGCGAACATGCGCGGGTCGAGGGGGAGGTTTCGGTATCCCACGTCGTGGTGAATGGCACTGTCGTCGGTCCGATCGCCTCGAGCGAGTTCCTGGAGTTGCAACCCAAGGCCCGGGTCACGGGCGACGTGGAGTACAACACAATCGAGATTCACCTGGGCGCCATCGTCCAGGGTCGGCTGGTGCACCAGGGGGCGAGCGCCAAGTCCGTGGAATTGAAGCTGGCCTCCAGCAATTGACCGGCCCGCCCCCGAGGCCGCATAATCGATCGACTTACCCATCAGGAGAACCCGTCATGAATGCCCCCACCGAGATGCCCGCCCCCCTCCTTTTCACCGACAGCGCCGCCAACAAGGTCAAGGAACTGATCGCCGAGGAAGGCAACCCCGACCTGAAGCTGCGCGTATTCGTGACCGGTGGCGGCTGTTCCGGTTTCCAGTACGGTTTCACATTCGACGAGGTGGCCAACGACGACGACACCACCATGGAGAAGAACGGCGTCACGCTGCTGATCGACCCCATGAGCTACCAGTACCTGGTGGGCGCCGAAATTGATTACACCGAAGGCCTGCAGGGATCCCAGTTCGTGATCAAGAACCCCAACGCCACGAGCACCTGTGGCTGTGGGTCCTCGTTCTCCGCCTGAGCGGGACGGAAGCCGTGCACGAGGGGCGCTTCGGCGCCCCTCGTCTTTTCCACGGTCAGGCCGGGTAGACCGCGCCGAGCACCCGCAGACCGCAGGCACCGGTGACCTCGGGCAGGTTTCCGGGCCGTCCGTCCAGGGTCTGCTTGCCCAGCCAGGCGAAGGCGAGGGCCTCGACCCAGTCGGCCGGCACGCCGGCGGCATCGGTCTTGTCCACCATTGCCCCGGGCAGTCGCGCCGCCAGCCCGGCCATGATCGTGGCATTGTGCGCCCCGCCGCCGCAGACCAGCAGTTCGTCCGGGCGGCTGCACCAGCGATCGATCGCGTCGGCAATGGAGGCCGCCGTCAGGACGGCCAGGGTCGCCTGGACGTCGACAGGCTCTTCGTCACCGATCAGCAGCCCTTGCAGCCAATCCAGGTTGAACTGGTCCCGGCCGCAGCTCTTGGGCGGCGGCGCTGCGAAATAGGGATGGGCTAGCAGTCGGGGCAACAGGTCTTCGCGGACGCGTCCCGCGGCCGCCCAGCTTCCATCCCGGTCGAAGGCTTCGCCGCGCCGGACCCGGATCCAGGCGTCCATCAGCATGTTCCCCGGTCCCGTATCGAAGCCGCGCACGGGCTTCCCCGGAGCGAGGTCCGTCAGGTTCGCGATGCCGCCGATATTGAGCACGATGCGATGGCGATCGGCGCTTGCGAAGCGTGCGGCGTGGAAGGCCGGAACCAGGGGAGCTCCCTGCCCGCCGGCCGCGATGTCGCGGCTGCGGAAATCGGCCACCACAGCGATGCCGGTGGCCTCGGCCAGGCGGGCCGGGTTGTTCAATTGGATGGTGTAGCCGCGCTCCGGGACATGGCGCACCGTCTGCCCGTGGCAGGCGACGGCACGCACCGCCGCCGGCGCCGTTCCCGCGGCGGCGAGCAACTGCCTGACTGCTTCGGCATAAAGGTCGGCCAGTCGGTTCGCGAGGCCGGCCGACCGGTCGATCTCGTCCTGCCCCGGGGCGTGCAGGGCGAGCAGCGCGGCCTTCAGGTCATCGGGGTAGGGTAGGTAGCGGGTGCCGAGGCATTCCTGCGCATCCCCCTGAAATTCGACCAGCACCGCATCGACGCCGTCCAGGCTGGTCCCGGACATGAGCCCGACGAGGCGCTCTGCGCCCGGCATGGATGCGGGTCAGTCGAGGGCGGCCAGGTTGCGGTCCCGGATCATGTCGATCCGGGCGATCCGGGCGCCGGACTCCTCGCGGAAGCGGGCCATCTGGCCGGGCTCCAGCGGCGGCGCCGTGGGCAGCGCGATGGTCAGCGGGTTCTGATGAACCTCGTTGATGCGGAACTCATAATGCAGGTGTGGGCCGCTCGCCAGGCCCGTGGCGCCTACGAATCCGACCACGTCTCCCTGGGCGATGCGGCTGCCCTTGCGTAGCCCCGTGGCGAAACCCGACAGGTGGCCATAGAGGGTCGTGTAGCGGCCCTGATGGCGCAGGATCACCACCTTGCCGTAGCCCCCCTGGTTGCCCACGAACTCGACCGTGCCGTCGCCCGTGGCCTTGACCCGGGTGCCCACGGGCGCGCCGTAGTCGATGCCCTTGTGGGCCCGCCAGGTCTGCAGGATCGGATGGAAGCGGGCATTCGTGAAGCCGGAGGTGATGCGCGAGAACTCGAGGGGCGAACGCAGGAATGCCTTGCGGATGTTCTTGCCTTCGGCAGTGTAGTAGCCGCCCTTGCCTTCTTCGCCCTCGAACCAGACGGCGCTGTAGGTCTTGCCCGCGTTGATGAATTCGGCCGCCAGAATGCGGCCGGTGCGGACCGGGCGACCGAGATGGTTCACGGATTCGTAAATGACCGAGAAGCGGTCGCCCTTGCGCAGATCCCGGTGGAAGTCGATGTCGCCGCCGAAAACGTCGGCCATTTGGGTGGCGACGGCATCCGGAATGCCGGCAGCATCGGTGGCACCGAAGAGCGAGTACCGGATCTCCGCAGACTTCATCTGCACCTGGGTTTCCAATTGCAGGGTCTGCTCGGCGGCCCGGTAGCCCTTGTCGGTGCGCTCGACCACCAGGGCCCGGTCCCTGCCGCCGTTCAGGGGGAAGATCAGGGACACCATGTCGCCCTGGGGGTTCACCCAGGCCGTCACGTTCTTGCCCGGGCTGAGCTGCCGGAACATCACGTGGGCGGCGGCATTGCCGCGCAGGAATTCGAAGGCATCGGGGTTGCGCACGCCCAGGCGGTTCAGCAGGCTCGCCACCGAGTCGCCGCGCATGACGCGGTCCTCGCGCACGAAGCCCTGGTCGGAGAGGTCCACCGGCTGAGCCTTCAGGTCCCCCAGGTCCTGGACCACCGTGACGCGGGAAGCCGCC
>DAOLKI010000097.1:0-8046 GCA_035331665.1 Rhodocyclaceae bacterium | reverse complement strand
AAGCCGGAACTCGTCAAGGCCTTCCAGGATGCCACGGCGGCCTTCGACTCCTCCGGCACCTGCGTGTTCACCACCTTCGCCTGGACCCTCGCGGACCTGGCGCCCCAGGTGGACGCGGCCTGCGACGGCGGCTGGAGCATGGAGCGTCTGGCCGAACTGGGTGAGCGCATCTGGAACATGGAGCGCCAATTCAACAACGCCGCCGGCTTCACCGCCAAGGACGACGACCTGCCCGTGCGGCTGAAGACCGAGCCCGCCAAGACCGGTCCGGCCAAGGGCCTCGTATCCGGCATCGACAAGATGCTGCCGGAATACTACAAGGTCCGCGGGTGGAACGCGGCCGGCGAGCCCGAGAAGGAGACCCTGGCGCGCCTGGGGCTCTGATTTCCGCTGCCGACGCCAAGGCTGCCTGACGGTCGCCTTGGCGTTTTCCTTTTTCGAGGACAACATCATGAAACACGTCATCATCGGCAACGGACCCGCGGGCGTCGTCGCCGCGGAGGCCCTGCGCCGCAACGATCCCCAGGCCGACATCACGCTGATCGGCGACGAGCCCGAGGCGCCTTACTCGCGCATGGCAATACCCTATTTCCTGACCGGCAGCATCCCCGACCAGGGAACGCACCTGCGCAAGGCGGGAGACCATTATGAACGTCATGGCATCCATCTGCGCCAGGGCCGGGTCATCCGGGTGGAGCCGGAGAGCCAGACGGTGATCCTCGACGACGACTCCGAGCTGGGCTATGACAGATTGCTGGTCGCCAGCGGCTGCTATCCCGTCCGGCCGCCCATCAAGGGGATCGACCTGCCGGGGGTCCACACGTGCTGGACCCTGGCCGATGCCCGCGCCATAGCGGACAAGGCCGGCCCGGGAAGCCGCGTGCTGCAGATCGGCGCCGGTTTCATCGGTTGCATCATCATGGAGGCGCTGGTTTCGCGCGGCGTCAAGCTGACCATCGTGGAGACCGGCGACCGCATGGTGCCGCGCATGATGACCCAGAAAGCCGGGGCGATGATCAGCCGCTGGGTGGTGCGGAAAGGCGTCAATGTCCATGTGGGCGCGTCGGTGTCGGAGATTGCCGCGCAGGGCGATGCGCTCGTCGCCACTCTGAGCGACGGCAGGACCATCGAGGCCGACGTGGTGATCTGCTCCGCCGGCGTGCGGCCCAATGTCGCGTTCCTGGCGGGCAGTGGAATCGGCGTGGGCCACGGCGTGCATGTGGACGAAGCCATGCGCACCGACGTGAAGAACATCTTCGCTGCGGGCGACGTGACGGAAGCGTCGGGTTTCCACACGGGCGAGCGGGAACTCAACGCCATCCAGCCGGCCGCGGCCGACCAGGCGCGTGTCGCCGCAGCCAACATGACCGGCGGCGAAGCCCGCTTTCACGGCGCGCTGGCCATCAACGTCCTCGACACCCTGGGCCTGATCTCCACGTCCTTCGGGCAGTGGTGGGGTGCGGAAGGCGGGGAGGGGGTCGAGCAGGTGGACGAGGAGAACTTCCGCTACCTGTCGTTGCAGTTCAAGGACGATGTCATGGTCGGTGCGACGAGCATCGGGTGGACCGACCACGTGGGGTCATTGCGCGGGCTGGTCCAGGGCCGCATGCGCCTGGGTCCCTGGAAGGACAAGCTGTTGAAGGATCCGACGCAGTTCATGACCGCCTATCTGTC
Source organism: Rhodocyclaceae bacterium (assembly GCA_035331665.1). Taxonomy (GTDB): domain Bacteria; phylum Pseudomonadota; class Gammaproteobacteria; order Burkholderiales; family Rhodocyclaceae; genus JAEUNJ01. The sequence goes on along the minus strand of DAOLKI010000097.1, from coordinate 6,372 downwards.
CCAGACCCACAAGGTCTCGTAGGGCAAAGGCGATTCGCGGCTCGGGGAGGGCATATGAAACACCTGATCATCGGTTCCGGCGCCGCCGGCATCACGGCGGCGGAGGAACTGCGCCGGCTGGATCCCACGGCCACCATCACGGTTCTCGACGGGGAAGGGGAGGGGCCGTACTCGCGCATGGCGATCCCCTACCTGCTGGCGAACGAGATCGCCGAGGACGGCACGCGAATGCGGCATGATCCGGCCCACTACAGGGCCCAACGGATAGACGTCGTGAAGGGGCGGGCCGCGCGGCTCGATCCCGCGGGTCGCAAGGTCCTGCTCGAGGACGGCCACACGCTGGACTACGACCGGCTGCTGATTGCCACCGGATCCGTGCCGATGAGGGAGAAGCTGGAGGGCATCGACCTTCCGGGCGTCCATAGCTGCTGGACCCTGGACGACGCCCGGCGGCTCATCTCGGCCATCCGACCCGGCACGCGGGTGGTCCAGATGGGCGCCGGATTCGTCGGCTGCATCATCATCAAGGGCCTGGTATCGAGGGGCGCAGACCTCACCATCCTGATCCGCAGCGGGCGCATGGTTTCGCGCATGATGCCGCCCAAAGCCAGCGAAATCATGGCCCGCTGGTGCGAGAGTCGAGGCGTGCGCATCCTGGGGAAGACGCAGGCGGCGCGAATCGAGAAGGACGGCGGCGCGCTGAAGGTCACGCTGACCACCGGCGAGGTGCTGGCGGCCGACATCTACCTGAGCGTGGTCGGAGTGAAGCCCGGGATCGATTTCCTGGGGGGCAGTGGCATCGCCATCGAGAACGGCATCATCGTCGATGACCACATGGCCACGAACCTGCCCGGGGTGTTCGCCGCGGGAGACGTGGCCGAGGCCCGGGACAGGGTATCCGGAAAACCGCTGGTCAACGCGATTCAGCCCAACGCCGTCGAGCAGGCGCGCATCGCCGCGGCCAACATGGCGGGCGGGCGAACACCGTTCCCGGGCTCCCTCGCCATGAACATCCTGGATACGCTGGGACTTATCTCGGGTTCGTTCGGTCAGTGGTGGGGCGTCGAGGGGGGCGATGGGGTCGAGTTTGCCGACGAGAAGGCCTTCAAATACCTGTCGCTGCAGTTCGACGGCGATGTGCTCGTCGGCGCCAGCTGCATCGGATTCACGGAGAACCTTGGCGCCCTGCATGGGTTGATCCAGGCCAGGACGCCTCTCGGCGAGTGGAAGGCACAACTGATCGCCGACCCGAGTCTTTTCATGGATGCCTACCTGTCGACCATGCGCCACGAACACGGGTTCCATGGCATGGGGGCGATGCCGGTCCGATGAAGGTGACATTGAAGCTCTTCGCCACGTTGTCCGACTATCTTCCTCCGGAGGCCAAGCGGACCAACAGCCTCGACCTCGAAGTGGACGAGGGAACGACGCCGCAACAACTCATCGACCGCTTCAGGCTGCCTGCCAAGATGTGTCATCTCGTCCTCGTCAACGGTCATTTCGTACCCCCGGCGGCCCGGGCGACCCGGTCCCTCGGCGCCGGCGAGACCCTGGCCATCTGGCCGCCCGTGGCCGGCGGCTGAGGACTGTCTCCGCCGGTGATCTTTCCGAGGCGTTTCGAGGGGGCACTTGTCCGGGCCGACTTCGCGCGCTTGCTGCCCGACGTCTGCCGGGGCCCGGTTGCGGAAGACGCGGGCGGTTTTTCCGGCCAGTGGGGGAGCGGCGCGTGGCGGATCGATCTGGCGCCGATGGCCGAACGCGTCATCGGCAACGTGCGGCTGCAGCGCCTGCAGGTCAGCATCGCGTTCTGCGGTTGTACGGCCGTCGAGGAAGCCGAATTCATGGCCCGGTTCGGGTTGCGCTTCCAGCGGGGCGGGGGATAGTCTGCTAGACTTCGTTGCGGCGGGTCTCCCCGCATTGCGGCGTGGTGAATCTGGTCAGGTCCGGAAGGAAGCAGCCACAGCTACTTACCGCAAGTGCCGGGGGTCAGGCTCGCCGCCCCTCCCATCCCGCCTGGCCGCGGTCCCGGATCGTCTCCGGGGTCGAACAAATCCGCTTACAAAAGCCGGCCCGGCTGAAATACTCTCGCCGCGGCGATGATCTTGAATGGAAGCTTCCGACCGCAAAGGAGCCTCCCATGGAGATCAACAAGCACGTCATCGCACGATTCCTCGCCGTATCGGCCTTCGCACTTGGGGTGTCGGCTGCCGGTGCCGCCGCGCGCGGCGAACAGGACGAGCCGGTCGAAGGCGCTCCGTTCTCGCGCAGTGCGGACGCCCGCAAGGCCACTGCCGGGGCAAATCGCCAGGAACCGCGCACGCAGCCGATTCAACCCCGGAGATTCCCCAAATCCCCGGAACATTCCTGAACGGGCCCGTTCCGCGCCGGGCGCCCCGAACCGGGTGGACGGCCCGCGCGGCGGGGATGCCGGGGGCGTTTGCTAGAATCGCCGCATGACCTACCAGGCCCTCGCCCGCAAGTGGCGCCCCAAGTCCTTCGCCACCCTGGTGGGGCAGGAACACGTGGTCAAGGCCCTTACCCATGCGCTGGCCGGAAACCGCCTGCACCATGCCTATCTCTTCACCGGCACCCGGGGCGTGGGCAAGACGACCATCGCCCGCATCATGGCGAAGGCGTTGAATTGCGAACGGGGCGTGTCGGCGGACCCCTGTGGTGCCTGCGCTTCCTGCCTGGAGATCGATGGCGGCCGTTTCGTCGATTACATCGAACTCGATGCTGCCTCGAATCGGGGCGTCGACGACATGACGCAACTCCTCGAACGCGCGACCTATGCGCCCACCCGCGGTCGCTACAAGGTCTACGTCATCGATGAAGTACATCAACTGTCGGGGCATGCCTTCAATGCGATGCTCAAGACGCTGGAAGAGCCGCCGGAGCACGTGAAATTCATCCTGGCCACGACGGATCCCCAGAAAATTCCGGTGACGGTGTTGTCGCGCTGCCTGCAGTTCAATCTCAAGCAGATGCCCCAACCCGCCATCGTGGGGCACCTTGCCGCCATCCTGGAGAAGGAAGCCGTGTCCTTCGACGTCGGCGCCCTCCGACAGTTGGCGAAGGCGGCGGCGGGAAGCATGCGCGATGCGCTGTCCCTGCTGGACCAGGCGATCGCCCATGGGGCCGGCAAGGTCGAGGAACAGGGTGTTCGCGACATGCTCGGTACGGTGGGCGACGATTACCTGTATGGCCTGATGGATGCCCTGGCCGCAGGGGACCTGGCGGCGATGCTGGCGCTGGCCGACCAGATGAACGGCAGAAGCATGTCCTTCGAGTCGGCGCTGCAGGAATTGGCGACCGTGTTCCATCGCATCGCGCTCGCCCAGATGGCGCCGGGAGCGCTCCTCGACGACGGAGAGCGGGCGCGACTGGATGCCTACGCGCAACGTTTCGACCCGGAGTTCGTCCAGCTTTGCTACCAGATCGCCATCCATGGCCGCGACGACCTTCCGCTCGCGCCGGATGAATTCGCCGGGTTTACGATGACCTTGCTGCGCCTGTACGCCTTCAGGCCGGAGGTGCCCGCCGCACTGGGGGCAGCGTCGGTCGAGCCGGCGCCGCGGGCGGCGGTTCCTGCGCAACCGGCGGCGATGCCTCCGCCGGCACAACCCGTGCGTCGCTCACCGGCCGGTGCCGTGGCCCCCTACGGACCCCCGCCGACGTCGGCGCCTGTCCGCGCCGGGGCGGATTCCGACTGGCACGCGCTGGTGGGGCGCATGAACCTGAGCGGGATGGCGCGGCAACTCGCCAATCATTGCGATCTCGCGTCCCTGGACGACACCCAGGCCACCCTCCATCTGCCGCCGGCGCACAAGCACCTGGCGGCAAAAGGGGCCCAGGAAAAGCTGCATTCGGAACTGCAGGCGGCTCTCGGCCGGCCGGTGCGGCTGGCGCTGGTTTTCGCCGAACCGGGAGGCGAGACGCCCGCCGAGCGATCCCGGACCGTGCAACGGGAGCGCCAGGAAAAGGCGGTGGCCTCCATCGAGCAGGACGAGTTCGTGCGCGAGGCCATCGACCTGTTCGACGCCAGCATCGACGAATCGACGATCAAGCCCATTTGAACCCAAGGAGCGACCCATGATGAAAGGCGGGCTCGGGAACCTGATGAAGCAGGCCCAGCAGATGCAGCAGAACATGATGAAGGCCCAGGAGGAACTGGCCAATCTCGAGGTGGAAGGCCAATCGGGCGCCGGCGCCGTCAAGGTCGTGATGACCTGCAAGCACGACGTGCGCCGCGTCACCATCGATCCGTCCGTCATGGACGACAAGGAAATGCTCGAGGACCTGGTTGCCGCAGCCCTCAATGACGCCAACCGCCGTGCCGAGGCCACTGTCCAGGAGAAGATGGGGGCTTTCACGGCCGGCCTCCAATTGCCGCCGGGCATGAAGCTGCCTTTCTGAAGGCATAGATGTCCCATCCCACCTGCCTCGACGAGTTGATCGAGGCATTGCGGTGCCTGCCGGGCGTCGGGCCGAAATCGGCCCAGCGCATGGCCTATCACCTCCTCCAACGCGACCCGCGGGGTGCCGAGCGCCTGTCCAGGGCCATCGGATCGGCCCTCGCCACCCTGCGCCATTGCACGCGCTGCAACACGTTCACGGAGGACGAGGTCTGCGAGCGGTGCGCTTCGCCCAAGCGGGACCCAAGCCTGCTTTGCATCGTCGAGATGCCCGTGGACCTGAACGCGATGGAGCAGACGCACGCCTACGGCGGGCTCTACTACGTGCTGATGGGCCGGCTGTCGCCGTTGGACGGCATCGGGCCGCGGGAACTCGATTTCGACCGCCTTCTGGCGCGGGTCGGCGACGGCGTGGTCAGGGAAGTCATCATCGCCACCAACTTCACCAACGAAGGCGAGGCCACGGCCCATTACCTGTCCGAACTCTTCCATGCCCGGGGCCTCAAGGTAAGCCGAATTGCGCGCGGCATACCCGTGGGCGGGGAACTCGAGTATTCCGACTCCGGGACGGTCGCCCAGGCCCTCATCGAACGCCGTGACTACTGAAAGCCGAACACCGGGGCCCCTGGCGGGTGTCCGGGTCGTGGAACTGGGGACGCTGATCGCCGGCCCATTCTGCAGCCGTATCCTCGGGGAATTCGGCGCGGACGTCGTCAAGATAGAGGCACCCGGCGAAGGCGATCCGCTGCGCGGCTGGCGCAAGCTTTACAAGGGCACGTCCCTGTGGTGGTACCTGCAGGCACGCAACAAGAAGTCGGTGACGGTCAACCTGAAACATCCGGATGGCAAGGTCATCGTCCGGCGCCTGGTGGCGGGGGCGGACATCGTCGTCGAGAACTTCCGGCCGGGAGTGGTGGAGAAACTCGGAATCGGCTGGGATGCCCTGTCCGCGATCAATCCCGGACTCGTCATGGTGCGCTTGTCGGGATTCGGGCAGACAGGCCCCAAGGCGGCGCAACCAGGGTTCGGTGCCATCGGCGAGTCCATGGGCGGGCTGCGCTACGTCACGGGTTTCCCCGATCGGCCGCCCGTGAAGACAGGGATTTCGATCGGCGATTCGATCGCGGCACTTTGGGGCGCCATCGGTGCCCTGATGGCGCTGCGCCATCGCGAGGTGGGTGGGGGCAGGGGCCAGGTCGTGGACGTCGCCCTCTATGAAGCGGTATTCGCCATGATGGAAAGCCTCGTACCGGAATACGACCTGGGGGGATTCGTCCGGGAAAGGACCGGCAACGTGATGCCCGGCATCACGCCTTCCAACACCCACACGAGCGCCGATGGCCGGCACGTGATCGTCGGTGGAAACGGCGACGCGATCTTTCGACGCCTGATGCTCGCCGTCGGACGGCCGGATCTGGCCGAAGATCCACAACTGGCGACGAATTCCGGGCGGGACGCCAGGGCCGCCGAGATCTATGGCCTGATCGACCGGTGGGTCGGGGAACGGTCCGCCGAGGACGTGATCCGGGTGCTGTCCGAGGCCGAGGTGCCGGTGAGCCCGGTCCTCTCGGTGGCCGACATGGTTCGGGATCCCCAATTCCTGGCCCGCGGCATGATTGCCGCGCTGCGCCTTCCCGATGGAACCACCGTCAAGGTGCCGGGCATCGTGCCCAAACTGACCGAAACCCCGGGGGAAACGAGGTCCGCCGGGCCCGCCCTGGGAGAGCACACGGACGAGATTCTGCGGGAACTCGGATATCCGGAAACCGAGATTGCGCGACTGCACCAAGTTGGTGCGGTTTGACGGATTTCCCCCCGTCCAGTCCATAAGTCGGCGCTAATCCGGGCTTTAATCCGCCCGACGAGTCCGGTATAATCCCACGGTTTTTAGGCTTCGGCATATTCTTAGGGACTACCAAACATGAGTTGCGACGAAAAAGTGGATTGCGGCCGGCGC
>DAOLKI010000096.1:0-8069 GCA_035331665.1 Rhodocyclaceae bacterium | reverse complement strand
TTCTACATGGTCGGCGGCATCGAGGAAGCCTTCGAGAAGGCGAAGACCCTGCAGTGATGCGTGGGGAGTGACCGGTGGGGACGGAAACCCAGCTTCCTTCCGCCCTGCCGGATATCGCAACCCGCTCATTGAACATCACGAGGTTGAACATGGCATTGTCCGTACACGTAGACGTAGTCAGCGCCGAGGAGTCCATCTTCTCCGGCCTGGCGGAATTCGTCGTCCTTCCCGGCGAAGTCGGCGAACTGGGCATCCTGCCCGGCCACATGCCGCTCATGACCCGCATCAAGCCCGGCGCCGTGCGCCTCAAGCTCCTCAACCAGGAGCAGGAGGAGCTGATCTTCGTCGCCGGAGGCATCCTGGAAGTCCAGCCCGGTCTGGTGACCGTCCTGGCCGACACCGCCATCCGCGGCAAGGACCTCGACGAAGCCAAGGCCATGGACGCCAAGAAGCGGGCCGAGGAATTGATGGCCAACCGGAGCGCGGAAATGGATTACGCCCGGGCCCAGGCCGAACTGGCCGAGGCCGTCGCCCAGCTTGCCGCGATCCAGAAGCTTCGCAAGAAGGGACATTGACCGGACGGCAAATCCGGTTCGAACTGAAAAGGCGGCCCCCGGGCCGCCTTTTTTCTGGCCCCTCCGACTGCCATGTTGCGGACCGGCAGATCCCTCTGGCGTAAGATTCGGTCACAATCGCCCGATTGAATTCCGCCGTGACGACGGCCTCCGGCATACTCCGCCGCCGTCGCCACCGGGTGCGGATCCGCGGCGATCCCGGAATGGTTCCGGACCGGCTTGCGACCTCCCGGAGGAGGGATGAGCAGCGACGCAAACCAAACTCCCCTGTTGCTCAGGCAGCGCGCCTGGTGGTTGGTGCCATTGGCCGGGTGGGCCATCGCCGTGGGTTTCTCGCTGCTATCCCACATCGAGGAAATGCGTCGACACACGTTCGAAGTGGCCACCGCAGGCGCCCGCAACATGTTCGGAATGGTCGTGCTGGCCCGCGCCTGGAACGCCGAGCACGGCGGCGTCTATGTGCCCGTGTCGCCAAAGGCGCAGCCGAATCCTTACCTGGAGCATCCGCGCCGTGACGTGACCACCACCGATGGGCAACGGCTGACCTTGATCAACCCGGCCTACATGACGCGCCTGATCGCCGAACTCGCGGAACGGACCGGGGGAACCGTTTTCCATATCACCAGCCTGAATCCCATACGTCCGAAGAACACGCCTGACGACTGGGAAAGGCGGGCGCTCGCCGACTTCGAGCAGGGCGCAAAGGAAAGCGTCGAAGTGGTCACCGACGAGAAGGGACAGCCCCTCCTGCGCTACATGGCGCCCCTTCTGGTCGCCAAGCCCTGCCTGGTCTGCCACGAAAAGCAGGGTTACAAACTCGGCGACATCCGCGGCGGGATCAGCGTGTCGGTGCCCTACGGCCCCATCGCCGCAGCCGCCGACGATCCCCGCCGCCAGGATGTGCTCACCCACCTGCTCGTGTTCGTCGTCGTGGCCGTTTGCGGTTGGTGGCTGTTGGAGCAACTGCGGCGCCGATGGCTGGACCTCGTGCGCCACATAGAGGCGCTGGACCGCGCCCGCAGCGCGCTCGAACACTCCAATGTGGCGCTTGCCCGGGCGCGTGATGCCGCCAAATCGGCGGCCCGGGCCAAGAGTATGTTTCTTGCCAACATGAGCCACGAATTGCGCACGCCCCTGAACAGCGTGATCGGCATGACCCACCTGCTGCTCCAGGATGCGAAGGGACCAAGAGAACAGGAATTCCTGACCCAAATCAGCGCTTCCGGCCAGCATCTCAATTCACTGATCGGTGACCTCCTGGATCTGGCACGCCTGGATGCGGGAAACCTGACCCTCGACTCCAAGCCCTTCGCATTGGCCGACGTCGTGGAAGCCGCCCTAAAGGAACACGCCTCCGCGGCAGCCGAGAAGAACCTCTCCATAGGGATCGAAATCGACCCCGCCTTGAGCGGATCCCTGCGCGGCGACCCGACACGCCTCGGCCAGGCCCTGTCCCATCTGGTCGGCAACGCGGTCAAATTCACCCGCGCAGGGTGGATCCGGATCGTGGCCCGTCGAACCACAACCGAATCCGCGGCGCCCCGCGTGCGCATCGACGTGCAGGACACCGGCATCGGCATCCCGGCCGAAACGATTGCCCGCCTCTTCCATCCGTTCGAGCAGGCCGACGGCACCACCACCCGCGCCCAAGGGGGCAGCGGACTCGGTCTCGCCCTGTGCCGCCAACTGGCACACCTGCTGGGTGGCCGCGTCGGAGTCGAGAGCATTCCCGGCCGGGGGAGCACGTTCTGGCTCGAACTCCCCTTGGTCGACGCGAGCGAAACCGTTGCTTCCCCCGCTCGGCCCGACGCGCGCGCGGCGTCCGGCGCGGCGGCCGAAACCCTAGGGCCGGCGGAGTGGGCCAAGGTCCGCGGCGTCGCGGACAGGCTGGAATCCTTCCTGGAGGCGGACGATTTCAGGGCCAGCACTCTGTTGCGGGACGAGGCGACCTCCATCCGCGCGGCCCTGGGTCCGGCCGCCGACCGCATCACCGCGGCCGTCGCCGGATACCATTTCGAGGAAGCCTTGGCGGCACTTCGGGAGGCACGCCGGAACATTCCCCAATTGCAAAAAGAAACCGACTGAATCCCTCGCCTATTGCCATCGCAAGTTGCTCCGTTTAGACTGCACCGTCCAGTCTAGTTTCCGGTGCCTTCTTGTCCCACCCCGCCGAAAGCGTTTTCGTCGACAGCCGCCAGCGCCTCATCGAAGCAGCCCGGGAAGCCTTCCTCGAGGAAGGCTACCGGGCAAGCGTCGATCGGATTGCCGCCCGCGCCGGCGTCGCCAAGCAGACCCTCTACAACCATTTCGCCGGGAAGGACGACCTGTTCAGCGAGGTCGCCCGGCTGGCCTCGTCCCGCATCGTCGTCTCACTGGAGGGCGAGCCGGACGATGTACGTGAGTGCCTGCTTCGCTTCGGCACTGCTTTCCGCGCCAAACTCCTGAGTGACGAGGGTCTTTCCATGTATCGGGTCCTCGTCGGCGAAGCCGTGCGTTTTCCCGCCCTCGCCAAGGCGTTCTACGAGAAGGGTCCGCTCGTAACCACCCACCGCCTGTCCGCCGCCCTCGAACGGGCCATGGCCGCCGGTCGCCTGCGCCGGGACGATCCCCGCTTCGCCGCCGAAATGTTGATCGGGATGTTGACCGGCGCCGAACGCACCGCACGCATGTGCGGTGCACCGATGCTGGATCCACCGGCGGAGCTGGCCCGCATCACCCGCATTGTCGACACATTTCTGCGTGCCTACACGCCCGAAGGAAACTGCCTATGAAGCCCCATTCCTCGCCCCTGGTGCTCGTCGCCGCCCTGAGCCTGCTCCTGGCCGCCTGCGGCGAAGGCAAGAAAGACGGTGCCCCTGGATCGGCGGCTGGGCCCGGCGCGGGGGCGCCACCCCCGCCCGAAGTGGATGTGGTGACCGTCACCCGCGCCTCGGTTGTCCTCACGCAAGAGCTCCCCGGCAGGCTACAGGCCGTACGTACCGCGCAAGTGAGGGCTCGCGTCGAAGGTATCGTCGAAAAGCGGATCTTCGCCGAGGGCAGCGAAGTCAAGGCCGGCACGCCCCTCTTCCATCTGGACGCCCGGACCTATCGTACGGCCGCCGACTCGGCACGTGCCGACGTCGCCGTGTCACGCCAGACCCTGGATCGCTACAGGCCGCTGCTCGAGGTCAAGGCGGTCAGCCAGCAGGAATACGACCTCGCCGCCGCCAGGCTGAAGCAGGCGGAGGCGACGCTGGCCAAGGCCGAACTGGACCTGGAGAACGCCTCGGTCCTGGCGCCGATCTCCGGGCGAATCGGGCGTGCGCTCGTGACGGAAGGCGCCCTGGTCGGCAAAGGGGAGGCGACCCACCTGGCCACCATCGAGCAGGTGGACCCCATCTACGCCAACTTCACCCAATCCAATGCCGACCTGTTCCGCCTGCAGGCGGCCATCAAGTCCGGCCGGCTGAAGAAATCCGAGGAAAAGAACGTCCAGGTCGTTCTGGAGGACGGCAGTGCCCATCCGCAGCCGGGACGACTCATCTTCACGGACATGGCGGTGGACCCGGGCACCGGCAGCATCCAGTTGCGTGCCGAAGTACCCAACCCCCGGCGCGACCTGCTCCCGGGCATGTTCGTGCGCATCCGTTTCCCCCAGGCCGAGGCCGACAACGCCATCCGACTGCCCCAGCGGGCGGTCCAGACAGGGCCCCAGGGACAGTCCGTGCTGATCGTCGATGCCGAGGGCAAGGTGGCCCCCCGGCCGGTGAAGACCGGGGGCATGTCCGGCACGGACTGGATCATCGCCGAGGGTCTGCAGGGGGGTGAGAAGGTGATCGTCAATGGCCTTCAGAAAGCCCGCCCCGGATCCCAGGTGAAAGCCGTTGAATGGAACCCGAAGGCCCCGATCCTGCCGGGTGCCCCGTCGCCGAAACCGGGAACGCCGCCTCCGGTCGGCATGGAGGGCATGACGGGCATGGGCGGCGCCAACGCCGGGATGTCCGGAATGTCGGGGACGTCCGGGATGTCGGGCATGCAGGGCATGAGCGGCATGGACGGCCTCGCGACCCATGGCGCCGGGTCCGGCCGGAAGGATTGACCCGTGCTCGCCAAATTCTTCATCGACCGGCCGGTGTTCGCCTGGGTGATCGCCCTGGTGATCCTGCTGGCCGGCAGCCTGGCGCTGCGCAAGCTCCCCGTCGCCCAGTATCCCCAGGTGGCGCCCCCGGCGATCGCCTTCAACATCACCTACCCGGGTGCCTCCGCCCAGGTGATCGAGGACACGGTGACCGCACTCATCGAGCAGGAGATGAACGGCATCGAGCACCTGCTCTACATGGATGCCTCCTCGGAACTCGGGGTGGGCACCCTCACGCTCACCTTCGAGCCGGGCACCAACGTGGACATCGCTTCCGTGGAGGCGCAAAACCGGATGAAGCGCATCGAGGCCCGCCTGCCCGACGACGTGCGCCGCCTGGGCGTCCCGGTGACCAAGCCGCAGCGCAACTACCTGCTGTTCATCTCCCTCTACTCGCCGGACAAGAGCCTCAACAACGTGGCCCTCGGCAGTTACGCGGCCGCCAGCGTCCTCGACCAGGTCCGGCGCGTGAAAGGAGTCGGCGAAGCCATCCTGTTCGGCACCGAATACTCGATGCGCCTGTGGCTGCAGCCCGAGAAGCTGCACGCCTTCAACCTCTCGCCTGCCGACGTTATGAAGGCCGTGCGCGCCCAGAACGTGCAGATCGCCACCGGCGAACTGGGCCAGGCCCCGGCCGCCTCCGGCCAGCAGCTCAATGCGGTCATCGTGACCCGGGGCCGACTGACGACCCCGGCCGAGTTCGGAGAGATCATCGTCCGTGCTCAGGCCGACGGGGCGACCGTCAGGGTGAAGGACGTGGCCCGGGTCGAACTGGGTGCCCAGGATTACAACATCTACGCCCGCATCGACGGCCAGCCGAATGCCGCCATCGCCGTGCGCGTCGCCCCGGACGGCAATGCCCTCGAGGTGGCCAAGGCCGTCAAGGAACGCATGGGCGAACTCGCCAAATACTTTCCCAAGGGCATCGCCTGGGAGATCCCCTACGACACCTCGCGTTTCGTCGAGATCTCCATCACCGAGGTGCTGATCACCCTGGTCGAGGCCATGGCCCTGGTGTTCCTGGTCATGTACCTGTTTCTCGAAAACTTCCGTGCCACGCTGATACCGGCGGTCGTCGTCCCGGTGGCCCTGGTGGGAGCCCTGACGGGACTCTACCTCCTCGGTTACTCGATCAACGTCCTCACCCTGTTTGCCATGGTGCTCGCCATCGGCATCGTCGTGGACGACGCCATCGTCGTGGTCGAGAACGTGGAGCGGATCATGAGCGAGGAAGGTCTGGCGCCGCGGGAGGCCACCCGCAAGGCCATGGACCAGATCTTCGGCGCCATCATCGGCATCACCCTGGTGCTGTCCGCCGTGTTCGTCCCCATGGCCTTCTTCGGCGGGTCCGTGGGCGCCATCTACCGCCAGTTCGCCGTTACCCTGGTCCTGACGATGCTGTTCTCCGCCCTGATGGCCCTGACCCTGACGCCGGCCATGTGCGCGTCCATCCTGAAGCACGGCCCCGGCCAGACACTGCCCGACAAGGGCTTCTTCGGCTGGTTCAACCGGGTCTTCAGCCGCACGGTGCGCGGCTACCGGGGCGGCGTCGCGCGCATCCTCAGGAAGCCGGTGCGCTGGCTGGCCGTCTACGTGGCGGTGATCGCCGCAGCCGGTTGGCTTTTCGTCCAGCTTCCCGGCAGCTTCCTGCCCGAGGAGGACCAGGGCTATTTCATCAGCGTCGTCCAGCTTCCCCCGGGCGCCACCCAGGAGCGCACCGTCGAGGTCCTGTCCCAGGTGGAGAGCTATTTCCTGGCCCAGCCGGAGGTCGCCCATGTGATCGGCGTGGTCGGCTTCTCCTTCTTCGGCCGCGGCCAGAACGCCGCCCTCACCTTCGTCCGCCTCAAGGATTGGGACGAACGCAAGACCCCGGAAACCTCCGCGTCCTCGGTGATCCGCCGCGCCAACATGACGCTGTCCAAGATCAAACAGGCCATGTTCTTCGCCGTGAACGTGCCGCCGATCCCGGAGTTGGGGGCCATCGGAGGCTTCGACTTCCGCCTCCAGGACCGCTCCGGCCAGGGTCGCGACAAACTCACCGAGGCGCGCAACGTCGCCCTCGGCCTGGCCGGCAAGAACCCGTCCCTCGCCGGTGTCCGTCCCGAAGGCCAGGAGGCGGGACCGCAACTCATGTTGGAGGTGGATCCCCTGAAGGCCCAGGCCCTGGGCATCGCGATGGGCGACCTCAACGACACCCTGCAATCCGTGCTCGGCGTGGCCTACGTGAACGACTTCGTTCGCCAGGGCCGCATCCTGCGCGTGCAGATGCAGGCCGACGCCGACCTGCGTCGGGCACCGGAGCAGATCCTCCGCCTGCCGATCAAGAACGCCCGCGGCGACATGGTGCCCCTGGGCGAGGTCGCCTACGCGAAATGGATCGTCGGGCTGCCCAAGCTCGATCGCTACAACGGTCTGCCGTCCATGAAGCTCGCCGGCGGTCCGGCCCCCGGCCGCAGCACCGGCGAAGCCATGGCGGCGATGGAGGAGGTGGCTGCCCAGTTGCCCCAGGGCTTCGGCTTCGAATGGTCCGGCACCTCCTTCGAGGAGAAGCTTTCCGGCACCCAGGCGCCGCTGCTGTTCGCCATTTCGCTGATCGTCGTCTTCCTGGCCTTGGCGGCCCTCTACGAGAGCTGGTCCATCCCCTTCTCGGTGATCCTCGTGGTGCCGCTGGGCATCTTCGGCGCCGTCCTGGCGGTCACCCTGCGCGGCCTGCCCAACGACGTCTTCTTCAAGGTGGGCCTCATCGCCATCATCGGCCTGTCCAGCAAGAACGCCATCCTGATCATCGAGTTCGCGCGCGTCCTCAACGAAAAGGGCATGGGCATCGTGGAGGCGACCCTGGAGGCCTGCCGCCTGCGTTTCCGCCCCATCCTGATGACTTCCCTGGCCTTCATCCTCGGCGTCACGCCGCTCGCCATCTCGACCGGGGCCGGTGCCCAGAGCCGGCTGGCCATCGGTACCGGCGTCATGGGCGGGATGATCGCCGCCACCCTGCTGGCCATCTTCCTCGTGCCCGTCTTCTTCGTCGTCGTGCGGCGCATCTTCCCCGGCAAGCCGGCAGCGGAGGCTGGCCATGAGTAAGCGGAACGAGGCTTCAACGCAAAGGCGCAAAGACGCGAAGAGGCGCAAAGCCATGAACAACCGGTCATCACCCGGCACCGCCCGCGCGGTCGCCCACAGGGTGCGAGCCTTCAGAGGCGCCCTGGAAAACCTCCGCAGCCGGTGGTCTCCCCCGAATCCTTTGCGCCCCTTCGCGCCTTTGCGCCTTTGCGGTGGACTTGCCCTGGCGTTCACTCTGGCTGGGTGCTCCCTCGCGCCGGACTACCAGCGGCCGGAGGCGCCGGTGGCCGCGGCCTGGCCGGCCGGGAGCGACGCCA
>DAOLKI010000095.1:0-8112 GCA_035331665.1 Rhodocyclaceae bacterium | reverse complement strand
CGCCCTCGACCACTTCGGACCGCGCGCCGATGAAGCAATTGTCCTCGATGATGGTGGGATTGGCCTGCAAGGGCTCCAGGACGCCGCCGATGCCGACCCCGCCCGACAGATGCACGTTCTTGCCGATCTGGGCGCACGAACCGACGGTGGCCCAGGTGTCTACCATGGTGCCCTCGTCCACATAGGCGCCGATATTCACGTAGCTCGGCATGAGCACCACGTTGCGGGCGATGAAGCTGCCCCGGCGCGCCGTGGCCGGGGGCACCACGCGGAAGCCGCCCTTCGAAAAGGTATGCGCGTCGTAGTGGGCGAACTTGGTCGGCACCTTGTCGAAATAGCGCATCGGACCGCCGTCCAGCAGCCTGTTGTCCTCCAGCCGAAAGGACAGCAGCACCGCCTTCTTGATCCATTGATGGGTGACCCACTGGCCGTCGATCTTCTCGGCGACGCGCAGGGTCCCGGCGTCCAGTTCGCCGAGGATCGCATTGACCGCTTCGCCTATCCGCGCCGGCGCTGCGCCGGGCTTCAGTTCGGTGCGGTTTTCCCAGGCTTCCTCGATCAGGGTTTGCAGTTCGTGCATGGTTTTTCCATCAGAGTGAATGGCAGAAATCGGCGATCCGGTCGGCCGCCTCGAGGCATTCGTCGAGGGGCGCCACCAGGGCGATGCGGACGAATCCCGCGCCCGGATTCACGCCGCCGGATTCCCGGGCGAGGTAGCTGCCGGGCAGGACCGTCACATTATATTGGGCCAGCAATTCCCGGGCGAATCGGGCGTCGTCGATGGGGGTGCGGGCCCAGAGGTAGAAACCCGCATCGGGCAAGGCGGTATCCAGATGGCGGGCGAGCAGTGGCGTCACCTTGGCAAACTTCTCCGCGTAGAGGCGCCGGTTGTCCCGAACGTGGGCCTCGTCGTTCCATGCGGCCACCGAGGCGGCCTGCACCGGCGGACTCATGGCGCCGCCGTGGTAAGTGCGGTAGAGCAGGAACTTCTTCAGGATTGCGGCGTCCCCGGCCACGAAGCCCGAGCGCAGACCGGGTACGTTGGAACGCTTGGAAAGGCTGGAGAACATGACCACCCGCCGGTAGTCGTGGCGCCCCAGCCGGCGGGCTGCCTGCAGGGCCCCGAGCGGCGGTGCGCCGCCTTCCGGGTAGATCTCCGAATAGCATTCGTCGGACGCGATGACGAAACCGTGGCGGTCGGACAGCTCGAACAGTGTCCGCCACGCCTCCAGTCCCATCACCTTTCCCGTCGGGTTGCCGGGGGAGCAGATGTAGACCAGCTGGATATCGTGCCAGGTTTCGGCCGGGATCGCGCCGAAATCCATCTCGAATCCTTGCTCGGGCAGCGTGTTGGCGAAGACGGGGCTTCCCCCGGCCAGGTAGGCCGCTCCTTCGTAGATCTGGTAGAAGGGGTTGGGGCAAAGCACCCTGGCGTTCGGCCGGCCGCCGTCGACGACGGCCTGGGCGAAGGCGAACAGGGCTTCCCGGGAACCGAGCACGGGCAGCACCTGGGTCGCGGGGTCCGGCTCAGGGATGCCGTAGCGTCGCCCGATCCACCCGGCGATCGCCCGGCGCAGGGACTCGTTGCCCAGGGTCGCGGGATAGGAAGACAGTCCTGCGAGGTTATCCGTCAGCGCCTGTTTGATGAACGACGGCGTCTCGTGTTGCGGTTCGCCGATGGACAACCGGATTTCCCGGCGCCCGGGCGGCGGCGATACCCCGGCAAACAAGGCGCGCAGTTTCTCGAAAGGGTAGGGTTGCAGCAAGTCGAGGCGGGGATTCACGATGGTCGTCGCAACGGGAGTTGCGGTCGATTATAGGGGAAGGGTCCGGCGCGGCCCGGCGAACGCGGCGCGGCCCTTCGGGCGTGCCGGATCAGGCTTCCGGGGTCAGCAACGACAGGCCGAGCATGGCGCGCCGTTTCAACCAGGGGCTGGGGCGGTAACGCGGGTCGCCGTAGAACTCCTGCATGGCTTCCAGGACGGCCATCACGCGGCGCGGGCCCAGGGCGTCGCCGAAGCCCAGGGGGCCTTTCGGGTAGCCCAGGCCCAGCGTGACCGCGCGGTCGATGTCTTCGGGGGACGCGATGCCCTGTTGGGCAATGTCACAGCCGATATTGACGATCGTCGCCACGATCCGTTGCGCCACCAAGCCGGCGCTGTCGCGGATCAGGGTCGCCGGTACCCCGTCGGCGCTGAACAGGCCGAGCGCCGCGTCGCGCCAGGCGGGACCCGTGACGGGGGTCGCGGCAACGGTACGTCGCCGGTCGAGGCCGAACAGGCAATCCACTGCAACCGTTCGCACGGGATCGAGGCCTTCGGCGACACAATGGGACGTGGCGTCACGGCCCAGCGGGGTCACCACGCAGAGGGAATCGGCGCCCGGCCGTTGGCCTTCGTCCAGCGCGACGCCCGCCTTGGCGGCCAGATTGCGGACCTGCTCCGCGAAATCCGGCGTCGCCTGGCTGATCCACACGCGCCCAGGCCGTGCGGCCGGGGCGGCCGGTTCGGCAATCGTCGCCATCTTGCCATCCGGGTACACGTAAAAGCCGCGGCCGGTCTTCCTTCCCAGGACGCCGGCCGTCAGGCGTTGCGCCGCCAGCGGAGATGGGCGGTACCGCGGTTCCTGGAAATACTGGTGGTAGATGGATTCCATGACCGGCTGGGACACGTCCAGCCCGGTCAGGTCGAGCAGTTCGAAGGGGCCCATCCGGAAGCCCGCCGCGTCGCGCATGATGCGGTCGATGTCCGCGAAAGGCCCCACGTTCTCGCCGAGCAGCCTGAGAGCCTCGGTCACGAAGCCACGCCCTGCGTGGTTTACGATGAACCCCGGGGTGTCCTTGGCCAGGACCGCCGTGTGGCCCATGCGCTGCCCCAGGGCGAGCAAGGTCGCCGAGACCCAGGGGGCGGTCAACAGCCCGTCGATGACCTCGACGATGCGCATCAGGGGCACGGGATTGAAGAAATGGAAGCCGCCGACCCGTTCCGGATGCTTGCAGGACGCGGCGATCGCGGTCACCGACAGCGACGACGTATTGGTTGCCAGGAGGCATCCGGCCCCGACGATTTCCTCGAGTTGCCGAAAAAGTTGCCGCTTGATTTCCAGGCTTTCGACGATCGCTTCGACCACCACCTGGCACGATGCCAGTCCTTCGAGATGGTTCACCACCTCCAGACGGCCCGTGGCCTCGGCGGCCTGTGCGGCGGTGAGTTTCGCCTTCTCGGCAAGCTTTGCGAAGGTGGCCGCCACCGCCTCCCTGGCATTCGCGGCAGCCCCCGGTTGGGCATCGTAGAGCTTGACCCGGATGCCGGCCTGGGCCGCGATCTGGGCGATCCCGCGGCCCATGGCCCCGGTTCCCACGAGGCCCAGAGCGAGGCTGGGTGAGAGTGCATCGACGGTCATGGTCACGGGCTCCTACGCAGTAGTGGTCCAGGGTCTCCGGCAGCGGCTCACCAGAGTTTCCACCAGGGCTCCGACCGGTTCACGCCGCGCACGTAGTACTCGCTCTTGGGAAAGTTCTTGCGCATGACGCGCTCGGCGTCGTCACGCAGGTCGTTCATGGCCAGGGCGTCGTAGGCCTTGATCATGACGAACAGGGCTTCCTCGTTGGCGGGTGCCCCGGGGTAGGTGGAAACCGCCTTCTGGGCGCGGTTGGCCGCGGCCACGTAGGCGCCGCGACGCAGGTAATAGCGCGCCACGTGCACATCATGGGAGGCCAGCGCGTTGACCAGGTAGTTCATGCGTGCGGTCGCGTCCGGGGTGTACTTGCTGTCCGGAAAGCGCGTGACGAGTTCCTTGAACGCGTCGAAGGATTCGCGCGCCGCCTTCGGATCGCGCTCGGTCAGATCCTGCATGCTGACATGCCCGAGCAGGCCAAGGTCTTCGTTGAAATTGACGAGGCCCTTCAGATAGTAGGCGTAGTCGACGTTGGGATGGTTCGGGTGCAGGCGGATGAAGCGGTCGCAAGCGGCGATGGCGGATGCGTGTTCCGCCTGCTTGTAGTAGGCGTAGGCGACCTCGAGCTGCGCCTGCTGGGCGTACCGGCCATACGGGTAGCGGGCTTCCAGCTTCTCGAAATACTTGATGGCTTTGTCATAGGCGCCGTCGCCCATGGCCTCCTTGGCCTGGGTGTAGAGCTTGTCGGCCGACCAGCCGGCCGTCTCGTCCGCAACATCCGGCAACAGCCCGCAGCCGCCGAGGAGCAGGGCCAGGATTACCGCTAGACTACGCAACATGGAGACTCCGCAGGCAGGTGGCGAGAATGGCGCTGGATTATAGCCCAGGCCCGCCGTCCTTCTCGGCCGAGATCCCTGCCGAGTGCGCGGGCTTGCGACTCGATGCGGCCCTGGCCCGCATGTTTCCCGAGCATTCCCGCAGCCGGCTGCAGTCCTGGCTGAAGGCGGGTTTGATCACCTTGGGCGGTGGCGGTGCCGACGCCCGGCAGAAGGTCTGGGGCGGCGAACGGGTGGTCGTTCGGGCGCCCCCGTCGGACGATGATGCGGGGGCGGCCGAAGACATCGATCTGCCCATCGTCTTCGAAGACGAAAGCATACTGGTGATCGACAAGCCGGCTGGCCTGGTGGTGCACCCGGGCAGCGGCAATCCCGCGGGAACCATGATGAACGGGCTGCTGCACCACTTGCCGGGCCTGGGCGCCGTTCCGCGCGCCGGCATCGTCCATCGCCTGGACAAGGAGACGAGCGGTCTCCTGGTCGTTGCCAAGACCCTGGCGGCCCAGACCGATCTGGTGAGGCAATTGCAGGCACGCACCGTGAAAAGGCAATACCTGGCGCTCGTCCATGGGCAGGTGGCCGCGGGGGGGGTCGTCGATGCCCCGATCGGGCGGCATCCGGTCCAGCGCACGCGCATGGCCGTCGTGGCCGGGGGCAGGGAAGCGCGCACCCGCTTCGAGCCTGCGGAGCGGTTCGACCGCGCGACGTTGCTGCAATGCCTGCTGGATACGGGAAGGACTCACCAGATACGGGTCCACATGGCGCGCCTGGGTCATCCGCTGGTCGGCGACCCGGTCTACGGGCGGCAACGCTGCGGCGACGCACTGCTCGACGGGTTTCGCCGCCAGGCCCTGCACGCCTGGCGGCTTGGCTTGCGCCATCCCGACGGCGGGCACGAACTGGTCTGGGAATCGCCGTTGCCGCGGGATTTTGCGGAACTGCTGGAGGAGCTCAGGGCGACATGACGGACTGGATCATTCCCGACTGGCCGGCCCCACCCCGTGTCAGGGCCTTGGTCACGACGCGCGGGGGCGGCGTGAGCGCCGGCCCTTTTGCGGCGCTGAATCTCGCCGACCACGTCGGGGACGATCGCGTGGCGGTCAACGCCAACCGGAGCATCCTCGCCGAGCATCTTCCGGACGACCCGCGGTGGCTCACCCAGGTGCATGGCAATGCGTGCGTCCGGGCGGATGGTCTGGGCGTGCCTGGCGCGGCCGATGCCAGTTGGACGGATGTGCCGGGCGTCGTTTGTGCGGTGCTCACCGCGGATTGCCTCCCCGTCCTGTTGTGCGACCGGTCCGGGACCGCGGTGGCCGCGGTCCATGCCGGTTGGCGCGGCCTCGCGGCCGGGGTGATCGAAAACGCGGTACGGACCATGGGCCGGGCGCCCGAAGGACTGATCGCGTGGCTGGGACCAGCGATCGGACGGACGGCTTTCGAAGTGGGCCCGGAAGTGCGCGGGGCCTTCATCGAACGCAACGGGGAAGATGGTGCGGCCTTCGTTCCGGGGCGAGGGGATCGCTGGATGTGCGATATCTATGCGCTCGCTCGCCATCGTCTCGCGAGGGCTGGCGTGGGACCGGTTTTCGGTGGGACATTCTGCACGGTGGCCGAAGCGGAAAGGTTCTTCTCCTATCGGCGGGACGGGGTGACCGGCCGCATGGCCGCTCTGATCTGGTTGGAACGCGCGGAAGCGAATGGGACCGGAACCGGCGGATGAGTGCGAAAACGACGCCTTTGCGGGGTTTTTTGCAAATTGCGTGGGAAAATTTCTCGTCTTTTTCCCCGGCAGATGGGAAAATCGTGGTCCTCGGCCTCTGCACCGCCGCCTGAACCGCGACGGCTACCCGCGCCCCCATGCAAGAAGAGAATCAGGAAAATTTCCCGCCCGCCCTGATCGGCGCATTGCGTCGCGTGCTCAATCCCGTTGCACGGCTCATGTTGGCGCGGGGCCTGACCCTGCCCATGGCCGTAGAACTCCTGAAGCGGGTGTTCGTCGAGGTGGCGGACAGGGATTTCCGCATCGAAGGCAAATCGGCCACGGACAGCCGCATCAGCCTCCTGACCGGCGTTCACCGGAAGGACGTACGGCGCCTGCGTCACTTGCCGCACGTCGAAGCGTCGCTGCCTCCCAAGATCTCTCTGGGTGCCCAACTGGTAGGGGCGTGGCTTGCAAATCCCGGGTTCCGCGATGCGGGCGGGGCAATCAAGCCGCTGGCACGTACCGCCCGTCTCGGCGGTGACGAGTCCTTCGAAGCGCTCGTGGCCTCCGTGAGCAAGGATATTCGCGCCAGGCCGGTGCTCGATGAATGGTTGCGCCTCGGGGTGGCGAGCCTGAACGACCGTGACGAAGTGGTGTTGAACACCGCAGCCTTCGTGCCGCAGGAGGGATTCGACGAAAAACTCGCCTATCTGGGCATGAATCTGGGGGACCATGCGGCCGCCGCGACCGACAACGTGCTCGGTCGTCCCGACCCGTGGTTCGAGCGTTCCGTTCATTACCGCGGTTTGTCCCCCGAGCGGGTTGCCGAGTTGAGGGCGCGGCTCCATCAGGAGGGAATGCGGCTGCTGACCGAGCTCAACGACCAGGCGCGAAAACCGGATGGGGCCGGGGGTGACGAGCCGGTCCGTTTCACGGCGGGCGTTTATTTCTACGCCGAGCAACAGGCGGAACCGGACGAAGGAAGCGGCACGCCGTGAAACGCATTCGCCGGGTCCTGCAAGTCGGTCTTGCCCTGTTTGCCCTCGGGCAGCCGGTCACCAGTCTCGGCGGTCCCGTTTGCGTGGATCCGGACGGCGGGATCGGCGGGACCGGCGTGACGGCCCGTTCGGGAGGAATCGGGGGGACCGGGTCCCGAGAGGATGGACAGGGCGGAATCGGCGGCACCGGGGCGCCGCAGCGGGAAACGGGCGGGACCGGCGGCGTGGGTGGCACGGGTAGCCGCGCCGGCGACGGCGCCCGATCCAATGGTGACGGCCAGGGCGGCATAGGAGGTACCGGCGTGGTGGCCGACGGCACCGGCGGAACCGGCCTGCCGTCGGACGCAACGCGCGTCGGCGTCTTCGGGACGATCACAGGGTTCGCATCCGTTTGCGTGAACGGATTGGAAGTCCACTACCAGCCTCAGACGCCGGTGACGGAGAACGGCCTTCCCGCCTCGACGGCCGCGCTGGCGGTCGGCCAGGTGATCGCCATCGAGGCGGTCAAGGGGCCCGGCGGATGGAATGCGCGGGCGCTCGCGATCGTGAACGCTCTCGAGGGACCCGTCACCGCCTTGCCGGGTCCCGATGGTCGGTTCCTGGTGATGGGGCACCCGGTCAAACTGGCCCGCGGGGCGAAGATGGCCGTCGGCAGCTTGCGGCTCGGGATGCCGGTCAAGGTCAGTGGATTGCCTGGAACGGGTGGCGTCGTATTCGCGACGCGGGTACAGGGCGCGCCATCCGCGGCGGGCGCCAGCGTGGCAGGACTCGTGGTCGGCGCGAAAGGTGCCGGGAAGGTTGGGGCCGTCGCCTTGGCCGGAACGGCTACCCCGGGGCAGGCGGTCGTCCGCGGCCAGTGGAACGGGGCGCAACTGGTGGTCACGAAGGTCCTGCCGGATCCGGTGACCAAGGTGACGGGAACCGGCGGCCTCGTGGTGCTGGAAGCGCTCGTTACCGGAGCTCCCGTGGCCGGAAAGATCGGTGCCGGCGGTCGGGTCATCGACCTGGGTCAGGTTGGCGTTGCCGCCGCGGCGGGCGCCTCCGCCCTGGCGATCGAGCAGCGGATCGTGGTTACCGGCCGCATCGATGCCGCTGGCACCGTGCGTGCGGTGCGTATCGACCCGATCTTGCGGCCCGGCGAGGCGACGACGGGTGCAGCTCCGGCGCCGGCATCCATGGG
>DAOLKI010000094.1:0-8150 GCA_035331665.1 Rhodocyclaceae bacterium | reverse complement strand
CGTATTCCAGGCCGGCGATCCGGGCGATTGCGCCTACGTGATCGAGGACGGCTGCGTCGAGATCCTGGCCGGGACCGGCGAGACGCGGCGCCGGGTGGCCATCCTGGGCCGCGGCGCCATGTTCGGCGAAGTCGCGCTCCTCGATGGCCTGCCGCGCACCGCGACGGCGCGGGCGGTCGTCGCAACGACGCTGGTGCGCATCGAGCGGGAGCAGGTGGAGGGCCTGATCAAACGGGCCGACCCGGTGATCCGCTACCTGCTGAAGCTGCTGTTGTCGCGCTTCCGCAGCGCCCAGGACCAGGCCGACGGCGACCAGTTGGCCCGGGAGCACCTGGCGCGGGAAAAGGCCCTGTCCGAGAGTACCCTGAACCTGCAGGAGGCGGCGGTCCGCACGCTCACCCTGGTCCGGGATCTGGGCCATGCCATCGACGCCGGCCAGATGGAGCTCTTCTACCAGCCCCTGGTCGCCTACGCGGACGGGGGGACCATCGGTTACGAGGCCCTGATCCGCTGGCGCCATCCGACCCTGGGCCTGGTCTCGCCGATGGAATTCATCGCGCTGGCCGAGAAGACCGACCTGATCCATCGCATCGGCCGCTGGGTCATGGAACGGGCTGCCGCCGACTGGCGGGACCTCCGGGCACATTGCCGACCCGGCGCCGGGATCACGCCCTTCATGAGCATCAATCTGTCGGCGCCGGAACTGGCCGATGCCGGCATCGTCGCGGCCCTCGCCGATTGCATCGCGCGCCACGCCGTCCCGGCGCCGGAAATCCGCATCGAACTGACCGAGACCATCATCGTGGACAACCTGGAGGCGGTGTCGGCCAACCTGAGGACGCTGGGAGGCATGGGCTTCGGCATCGCCCTCGACGATTTCGGCACCGGGTATGCGGGCCTCGACTACCTGCGCGCCCTGCCCTTCTCATGCCTGAAGATCGACAAGGTGTTCGTGCAGCAGATGGCGCACGGCGGACCGAGCCTGGAAATCGTCCGGGCAGCCATCGACCTGGGCCGCGCCCTCGGCCTGAAGATCCTCACCGAGGGGGTCGAGGATGCCGATACGGCGCGGCGCCTGGCGGACATGGGCTGCGACTACGCCCAGGGCTATTTCTACGGAAAACCCATGCCCAAGGACGCGGTGGCGGCCTGGGCCGCCGGCCGCGATTGAAACTTTTCCCCCCTTTCGCTAGTCTTACGCCCCGTCAGCCGCAACTCGCGGCCCCTAGAGGAGTTGAAGACACATGCAAGACCTGACCTTCGGTCGCAATCCGGCGGCCTCCCAGGATCTGGCCCTGCGGCAGAACCGCGTCCTGCGCAATACCTACGCCCTGCTCGCCCTGTCGATGATCCCGACCATTGGCGGTGCCCTGGCCGGCATCCTGTTCAAGTTCTCGTTCTTCGCCGGGAGCCCGGTCGTCGGCTTCCTGGTGTTCCTCGGCATCGCCTGGGGCTTCATGTACGGCATCGCCCGCACGAAGGACAGCGGCTGGGGCGTCCTGCTCCTGCTCGGCTTCACCTTCTTCATGGGGCTGATGCTGTCGGGGATCCTGCGCGTCGCCCTGGGCTTCTCCAACGGCGGCACGCTGATCGCCATGGCGGCGGGCGGCACGGGGGCGATCTTCTTCGCCCTTTCCGGCATTGCCGCCACCACCAAGCGGGACTTCTCGAACCTGGGCAAGTTCCTCTTTGCCGGGGCCATCCTGATCCTCGTGGCGGCCCTCGCCAACGCCTTCCTGCAGATTCCTGCCCTGCACCTGGCGATTGCCGCCATCGCGGTCGTGGTCTTCTCCGCCTACATCCTGTACGACATCAACCGGATCGTCCATGGCGGCGAGGACAACTACGTCGTCGCCACGCTGTCGGTCTATCTGGACATCTACAACGTCTTCGTCAGCCTGCTGCAACTGCTGATGGCCTTCACGGGCGATCGCGACTGAGTCGCGGCGTTCCACGAAGGACGCGGCCCCCGGGCCGCGTTTTTCTTTGCGTCCGGCCCGTGGGCTCCCTCGCCGGGCGGCGCCCGATGGGTCCAGGGGCCTGTTCATATTCGCCCGACCCGGTGGGGCACCCCCGTCGGGCCTTATGTCTCCTGGTGTTCCAGGCCGGCCGCCAGGTCAAGGACGTCGCCATTCCGGTAAAGGGCGGTGCGGTCCCGGGTCCGGATGGCGATCTCCCCGTCGACAATCAGGGCCATGGCCTCGAAGGGATGCGCATGTTCGGCGAGGAATTCGCCCGGGACCCGCTCGACCGCCACGACTTCCTGGAATCCCGCGGTGGCGAGTTCGCGGCGGAACGCCTCGTCCCTTTCCATCCCCCATCCTCCCTACCGGCATGCTCCGGCCCGCCGGCAATCGACCGCGGAGCGGCGCGCACCTGCCCGACGACCCTTGCCGGCCAGCCCGGCAAAATCCGATTCCCTCCCGCGTCCGGGGGAAACGCCTGCCGCAATTGACCCCGATTGCCATGGCGCGGGCATCCCGGCAGGACACCACGACTTGCGCCGCCCCGGCACGCTTGCAGTAACATTCCCGTGGCGGCCCGAACCCTCGCCGCCCCCGAACAGGGACAGCCAAGATAGTTAGTGGAGAGAAGAAGATGACGACGATACGACAGTTGCTGGGAGACAAACCCCGTGCGCCCCTGGCCGTGAAGCCGGACGACACGATATTGACCGCCCTCGAGACGATGGCCAAGTACGACGTGGGTGCCCTGCTGGTGATGGATGGCCCACGGCTGGTGGGGATCTTCAGCGAGCGGGACTATGCGCGCAAGGTGATCCTGCACGGAAAATCCTCCCAGGAGATGCGGGTGCGGGAAATCATGACCGAGAAGGTGATCTACGCGCTGCCCCAGCAGACCGTCGCCGAGGCGATGGCCATCGTCACCGAGAAGCATATCCGCCACCTGCCCGTCCTGGACGGCGATGGCCAGGTGATCGGGGTCGTCTCCATCGGCGACCTGGTCAAGGAGACCATTTCGCAGCAGCAGTTCGTGATCAAGCAGCTCGAGCACTACATCGCGGGATAAGCCGGTTCCCTCGGACGCCGGAAGCGGCGTCGGGAGGGGCCTTGCCGCCGATGCGGCGGTGGCGCAGGGGAGCGCCGCCGTCGCATCGCGATTTCAATCCAGGGAGATTGCCATGAACGTCATCACCGTTCCGACCCGCCCCATCGAGGGGCAGCGGCCGGGCACCTCGGGCCTGCGCAAGAAGGTCGCCGTGTTCAGCCAACCGGGCTACGTGGAGAATTTCGTCCAGTCCGTTTTCGATTCGCTGGAAGGCTATGCCGGCGAGACGCTGGTCGTCGGCGGGGACGGGCGCTACTTCAACACCCAGGCGATCCAGGTCATCCTGCGCATGGCGGCGGGCAACGGATTCGGTCGCGTGCTGGTGGGCCGCGACGGCATACTGTCGACGCCGGCCGCCAGTTGCGTGATCCGCAAGCGCGGGGCCTTCGGCGGGCTCATCCTTTCGGCCAGCCACAATCCGGGCGGGCCGGACGGGGATTTCGGGATCAAGTACAACATCGGCAACGGCGGGCCGGCGCCCGAGAAGATCACCGAGGCCATCTACGCGCGCAGCCGGGATATCACCGCCTACCGGACCATCGAGGCACCCGACGTGGACCTGTCTCGCCTCGGCGCGACGGATTTGGGCGGCATGCGGGTGGAGGTCGTCGATCCCGTCGCCGACTACGCGGAACTGATGCAGCAGCTCTTCGATTTCGGGGCGATCCGGGCCCTCTTCGCCGCGGGCTTCCGGATGCGCTTCGATGCGATGCACGCGGTCACCGGACCCTATGCAAAACAGATCATCGAGCAGATGCTGGGCGGGCCCGCAGGCACCGCGATCAATGCCGTGCCCCTGCCCGATTTCGGCCAGGGACATCCCGATCCGAACCCCGTTTACGCCGAGGAGCTGATGCACGAGATGTACGGTCCGAACGCCCCGGACTTCGGCGCCGCATCGGACGGGGACGGGGACCGGAACATGATCGTGGGCCGCCGCTTCGTGGTGACGCCCAGCGACAGCCTGGCCGTACTGGCCGCCAACGCGGAACTCGTGCCGGGATATGCCCGGGGAATCACGGGCGTGGCCCGGTCGATGCCGACCAGCCGAGCCGCCGACCAGGTGGCGGAAGCCCTGGGGGTGCCCTGCTTCGAGACGCCGACGGGCTGGAAGTTCTTCGGCAACCTGCTCGACGCCGGGAAGGCCACCCTGTGCGGCGAGGAGAGCTACGGCACGGGATCCGACCACGTGCGCGAGAAGGACGGGCTCTGGGCGGTCCTGTTCTGGCTGAACCTGCTGGCCGTGCGCAAGGAGTCGGTGGAGGACATCCTGCGCGGCCACTGGCGGCGCTTCGGCCGCCACTACTATTCCCGCCACGACTACGACGGCATCGACACCGCCGCCGCGGACGGCCTGATGGCCCACCTGCGCGCGTCGCTGGCGAACCTGCCCGGGCGGCAGGTGGCCGGGCTGCAGGTGGAATCGGCCGACGACTTCGCCTACACGGACCCGGTGGACGGTTCCGTAAGCAGCCGCCAGGGCGTGCGCGTCGGTTTCGCCGGAGGCTCCCGGATCGTGTTCCGCCTTTCCGGCACCGGCACCGAGGGTGCCACGCTGCGCGTCTATCTGGAGCGCTACGAACCCGATCCGGACCGGCACGGCATCGATCCGCAGGCGGCGTTGGCGGACCTGATCACGGCGGCCGATGCGTTGGCGGAGATCAAGGCGCGCACCGGCCGGCAGGCCCCGGACGTCGTCACCTGACCCGTCAGACCGCGGTGTTCCGGGGGCTGCCGGCCCTGGCCGCCCCCGGCCAGGGTTTCGCCCGGGAAAATGACCCAGGTCAATTACCCGAGGTTTTCCGTCAACTACGATGGCCGCACCCCCATCACGACGGAGAACCGACCATGCACCACGTCCATGTCCACACCAATCCGGAAGGCATCTATCCCTTCGACGCGCGCGGAATCGCCAAGCGCTTCCGCCATGCAGCCATCTTCGGCGCCCTGGATGCCCTGAACCCGGGTGAGGTCATGCGCTTCGTGAACGACCACGACCCGCTGCCGCTGTTGCAACAGATGCAGAACCGCTACGGCGAACAGGTGGAGATCCAGTACCGGCAGCGCGAGGCCGCCGGGGTGGTCATCGACTTCACCAAACGCTGAGCCCGGGCCGGAGCCCGCCCGTGTCCCTGTTTGCCCATCCCCTCTGGGCAGTGGGTTTCCGGCCCTTCTTCGCCCTGGCGGCGATCGCGGGGGCGTTGTTCCCGGCCGCCTGGATCGCCTTGCTGGAGGGGGCCACGCTGGGCCTCTCGCCCCCTGTCCCGCCACTCCAATGGCATGCCCACGAAATGTTCTTCGGCTTCGGCTGGGCGGTCCTGGGCGGTTTCCTGCTCACGGCGAGCAAGAACTGGGTCGGCATCCGGGGTTACCACGGGGCCGCCCTCGCGTGGCTCACCGCCGCCTGGCTGTTCGAGCGCCTGGGCATGGCCTACGGCGCCCACTGGCCGGCGGCGCTGCGGTCCGTGTCCGCCTTCGCCTTCCTGATCTCCATCGTCGGAATGCTCGGCTGGACGCTCGTCCGGCACCGGGCGACGGACACCTACCGGGACAACGTGATCTTCCTGGTCGTGCTGCCCGCCTTCCTGGCGGCCAAATGGCTCCTCCTCGATCCGGCCCACTTCCGCCTGGGTGCCGACATGACCCTGGCGTTGTTCCGCGTCGCCTTCCTCGTGATGCTGGAACGGACGCTGACCCAGTTCATGAAGGCGGCGTTCCGGGCCGACATCCTGCGCGATCCGCGCCTGGATGGGGCGATCAAGGGGCTCGCCCTGGTCGCCGTGTTCGCGGACCTCATGCCGGCAGCGGCCGCGGCGGGCGTGGAAGCCGTCCTGGCGGTCCTGCTCGCAATCCGCTTCGCCTTCTGGCATCCGCGCCAGGCATTCACGCGCGTCGACATCGGCATCATGCACGTCGGATATCTCGGCATCGTCGCCCAGTTGCTCCTGCAGGCCCTGGACCGCACCGTCCATCCGGGCTGGGTGGGGGCGCTCCCCGTCCACGCCTTCACCTTCGGCGCCATGGGACTGATCGTCCCGGCCATGCTGGTGCGGATTTCCAAGGGGCACACCGGCCGCCGGGTCGTCTTCGAACCGGCGGACAAGGCGGCCCTCCACCTCATGATCGTCGCCCTGCTGGCGCGCCTCGTGGCGCCCCAGATGCTGCCCGGCGCCTACGCGCACTGGCTGCACCTCGCGGCCGCCCTCTGGTTCGCCGCCTTCGGTCTGGTGGCGTTGCGCATCTTCCCCATGGTCTCCGCCGCCCGCGTCGACGGCCGCGAGCACTGACAAGATCGCCACCTGACCGCCGATAAGGCGGAAAATGCCGGTCAACGGAACCACGCCATGACCGCCATCGACCCACTCCCGCCGCGGGAATCCCCCACCCCCATCGTTGACGCCGACTTCCGGCGCCTCGTCGCCACCCAATGCGGTGGCCTCCTCGGAATCGCAGGCTGCCTCGCCGCCCACAGCGAAGCGGAGAAGCTGCTCACGCGTCCGATGGTCGGCAAATTGCTGCTGGAGGCGGGCCAGGCCGAGGCGCTGATCGACGAGTACGGCGCCCGCCAGAACCGGCGCTGGTGCCGCTTCCGCGCCCTCATCGCCGTGCTGAAGAACTTTGGCCGCATGGCGAAGGAACTGGCCCACCTGGACCGGCGGCTTCCGGCCTACCGGCTGCTTCCGATAGAGCCGGATTTCCCCGCGGCGACACGCGACTGCCTGCATCGCGTCGGCCAGGTGCTCGCCGGGGTTTCTTCGGGCCTGCTCGTCGAGGCGCGCGAACTGGGCCTGGAGACCAGCCCGCCGACAGCCATCGCGGCCTTCGCGGAACCTCTGCCGGCCGGCCGCCTCGCCAACGACCGGGACGAGCGGATTCTCGTGGATACCGCGGCGACCCTGACCCGGTTGACCACGGACTTCCTGAACCTGGAGGCCGAAGGGGCCTTCGTCTATGCGTCGGCAACCGGCTCGCCCGACCTGCCGCCCCACGCGCTTCCCTCCGCCGCCAGCGAGGAGACGCTGCGCCAGCTCACCTTCCGCTTCCACAACCTCCAGTCCCTTTACGACACCCACGTGGCCGGAACGGCCGTGGAGACCGCGGACCCGGACCTGCCCATCCTGCGCGGTCACGCGAGTGTCATATATCACCTGCTCGAGATCGCCACCGACCTGGCGCATTACTACGAACGCCACCTGAGTCCGGCAACGGGCGACGGGATCCTCAGGTCGCGCCCGGCGGGCGACGTCGAGGGCGTGGTGGGCCTGCTGTTCCCCTACACCATGGTTTTCGGCGGCGCCTTCCTTGCCAGCGGCAAGCGCCTGTGCCAAGGCATCCTGCGGCGCTACGCCGAATACGGACGGCTCGCGGTGCCGGTACCCAGTTACCGGGGCTTCCACGTGCGGCCGTCGAACCTCGTCGCCCGCATCGTCGCCCATTACGGCAGCGGCACGACCATGGAACTGGACGGCCGGGTCTTCGATGCGGGGTCGCCGCTCGATCTCTTCCGGGCCAACGAATCCATCAATGCCCGCAAACGCCGCTGGCTGGCCACCGAAATCGCACGGGTGTCGGCCGCCAGGGGCGTCGGCGCGCCGGCGCTGGAACCGGCCGAGGCGGTGCTGGCCATCGTCAACCGGCTCGCGGGCGAGGGCAAGATCATCCTCTACCGGCAACCGCTCGAACTGTCCGACCAAGTCGGGAAGCGGGACGGCGGCGTGTTCGAGGACGTGGTGGCGGAGATCGCCCAGCTGCAGGCCACGGGACAACTGGACATCCGCACCGACCTCACCGTGACCTTTGCCGGCGACCGACGGGTGCTCGCCGACATCGACCTCCTGGCCCGCAACGGCTACGGCGAGGATGCCTTCGGCAACAACGTCGAACTGCCGAAGGCCCTGTCCTATCTGAGACGCTGATTCATCCTGGAAACCTCACCACAGAGGCACAGAGACGCAGAGAAATGCAAAACATCAAGGACTTGCGTGTGGTGTTCGCACCACCCATCGGGTGAGTACGACAACCCCGACAAGTATCTGATTTTCCTCTTTGAACTCTGTGGCTCTGTGGTTCAACTGCTTTTT
>DAOLKI010000093.1:0-8183 GCA_035331665.1 Rhodocyclaceae bacterium | reverse complement strand
GTGACGATGCTCTCCTCCGGGATCGGCAGGACGCCCATTTCGGACGCCATGACGACGAGGCCGTCCTCGGTGACCAGGTAGCGGGCGGGGCGCAGGCCGTTGCGGTCCAGCGTCGCGCCGATCTGCCGGCCGTCGGTGAACGCCACCGCGGCCGGACCATCCCAGGGCTCCATGATGGGCGCATGAAACTCGTAGAAGGCGCGGCGCTGCTGATCCATCAGCGGGTTGCCCGCCCAGGCCTCGGGGATCAGGGTCATCATCGCGTGGGCGAGCGAGTATCCGCCCATGACGAGCAACTCGAGGGCGTTGTCGAAGGAGGCGGAGTCGCTCTGTCCCTCGACGATCAACGGCCAGAGCTTGTCGAGGTCGTTCCCGAGCAGCTTGGAAGCCGTCGCCTTCTGCCGGGCCGCCATCCAGTTGATGTTGCCGCGCAGCGTATTGATCTCCCCGTTGTGGGCGATCATGCGGAAGGGATGGGCCAGGTCCCAGGTGGGGAAGGTATTGGTGGAAAAGCGCTGGTGCACCAGGGCCAGCGCCGAGGTCAGGCGTTCATCCCTCAGATCCAGGTAATACTCCCCGACCTGATGGGCGAGCAACATGCCCTTGTAGCCGATCGTGCGGGAGGACAGGGTCGGGACGTAGAACTGGCGGCCATCGTCGAGCTTCAACGCGCGGACGACGTGCTCCACGCGCTTGCGGATCACGAAGAGCTTGCGCTCGAACGTCTCCTGGTCGGAAGTACCCTCGCCGCGGCCGATGAAGACCTGACGCACCACGGGTTCGAGGTCCTTCGCGGCCTGGGCAAGGCCCGAATTGTCGCGGGGCACGTCGCGCCAGCCGAGGAAGCGCTGCCCTTCCTCGTGGATGACCCGGGCCACGGCGGACTCGCATGCCGCGCGTCCGTTGTCCGACTGCGGAAGGAAGACGTTGCCGCAGGCATACTCCCCTTCGCGAGGAAGGGAAATGCCGAGGCGCGCGGCCTCGGCGCGCAGGAAGGCATCGGGCAATTGGATCAGAATTCCGGCGCCATCGCCGAGGAGGGGATCGTAACCGGTGGCCCCGCGGTGGGTCAGGTTCTCGAGGATCTTCAGGCCTTGAGCCACGATGCCGTGACTCTTGCGATTCTTGATGTGGGCGACGAACCCGACGCCGCAGGCATCGTGTTCGAAAGAGGGGTCGTAGAGACCCTGGGCTTGGGGAAGAGCCATGACTACTTTCCTCTAAGGGTCCGCGCAAAAGGCGCGGCCGGAAAAAAGCCGGGCGACCAACTGCGACGCTCCGGCTCTGTGAAACCAATGGGCGAACGGCTGAATATACCGTCAAACGTTTGGGACATCAATATGGTGCACCGCGGCAGCCCGGGCCGGATCGGCCTGCCGGGCAGACCGTCAAACCTCGCCCACGGCGAACAGGCGACGGTGCTCCTTGATGGCGTAGCGGTCGGTCATTCCGGCGATGTAATCGGCCACCGCCCTGGCTTTCGGATCGGGCATCAGCGGATCGCCGGAGTCCCCGCGATTGGCGGCCGCGCGGTACTGGGGCGGCAGCAGCCGGGGGTCCCCCATGAACGCTTCGAAGAGATCCCCGATGATCCGTCTCGCCTTGGTCGTCATCCGCAGGACCTGGTAGTGGCGATACAGGTGCACAGTCAGAAATGCCTTCAGGGCGCGGTTCTCCTCCCGCATCTCAGGGGTGAAGGCCACCAGTGGCCCTGCCTCGCGCACATCCTCGCATCCGGCCGGCCGAAGTTCCGAGACCCGGCGGGCGGTCTCGGCAAGGAGGTCGGTGACCTGGGCGTCGATCATGCGGCGCACGGTCTCGTGAATCAAGCGACGGCCCGTTATGGCCGGGAATTCGCGCTTCACCTCCTCCTCGTGCCGGGCGAACAGGCTGACCTCGCGCAGGTCATCGGGGGTGATCAGGCCGGCACGCAGGCCATCGTCCACGTCGTGGTTGTTGTACGCGATTTCATCGGCGAGATTGCATATCTGCGCCTCCAGCGATGGCCGCCGGTCTTCGAGGAACCGCTTCCCCAATTCCCCCAGTTGGCGGGCCCGGGCCGGCGGGCAATGTTTCAGGATGCCCTCCCGCGTCTCGTACATCAGGTTCAGTCCGTCGAACGCGCCGTAGCGCTCCTCGAGCAGATCGACGATCCGCAAGCTCTGCAGGTTGTGCTCGAAGCCGCCGAAGTCTTTCAGGCATTCGTTCAGGGCGTCCTGGCCGGCATGGCCGAAAGGCGTGTGGCCCAAGTCGTGCGCCAGGGAAATGGCCTCGGCGAGATCGTCGTTCAGGTGCAGGGCCCTGGCCACCGCGCGGGCGATCTGGGCCACCTCTATGGAATGGGTGAGGCGGGTGCGGAACAGGTCACCCTCGTGGTTCACGAAGACCTGGGTCTTGTATTCCAGTCGACGGAAGGCGGTGGAATGAACGATCCGGTCCCGGTCCCGCTGAAATTCGCCGCGCGCCTTGGGCCGCGGTTCGACGTATAGACGCCCGCGGGAGCCGGCGTCGGAAACCGCCCATGGGGCGAGTTCATGCACAGCAGTTCTCTATGGCACCACGTATCTCGGTTTCCGGGGTTTCGGCCCAGGTCACCGCCTCTCCGAGATGTTTCAGGAGAACCAGACGCAGCCGACCGGCCATGACCTTCTTGTCGTGGGCCATCAATTCCAGGTACCGGTCGGCGCCGAGCAGGGGGCCGGCCACCGGCAGGCCGGCCGCCTCGAGGAGGGTACGGACGCGCTCGACGTCATCAGCCATGAGCCAACCCAGGCGTCGGGACAATTCGGCCGCCATCAGCATGCCGACCGCCACCGCCTCGCCGTGCAGCCATTCCCCGTAGCCCAACCCTGTTTCGATGGCGTGTCCGAAGGTGTGCCCCAGGTTCAGCAGGGCACGCCCGCCGTCTTTGGCGGTTTCGCGTTCGTCTGCGGCCACCACCTCCGCCTTGTTCGCACAGGATCGCTCTATGGCGTAAGTGAGCGCTTGCGGGTCGCGCGCCGTCAACGCCGACATGTTGCTCTCGAGCCAATGCAGGAAGGGAAGATCACGGATCAGCCCGTACTTGACGATTTCCGCGAGGCCGGCGGAAAGCTCGCGGTCCGGAAGGGTTCTCAGTGTGTCCGTATCGGCAAGTACCACCCGCGGTTGCCAGAAGGCGCCGACCATGTTCTTGCCTCGGGGGTGGTTGATTCCCGTCTTGCCGCCTACGGAAGAATCCACTTGGGAAAGGAGCGTCGTGGGAATCTGGGCGAAGGAGATTCCGCGCTGGTAGGACGCGGCCGCGAACCCGGCCAGGTCGCCGATGACGCCCCCTCCGAGGGCGACGAGCAGGGTGCTGCGGTCGCAGCGGCGCGCCAGGAGCGCGTCGAAGATGTCATTGAGGGTCGTCCAGGTCTTGAACGCCTCGCCATCCGGCAGAACGATCTCGCTGACGTCGAAACCGGCACCCCGCAGCGGCGCGGCGAACCGTTCGAGGTAAAGGGGTGCGACGGTGACGTTGCTGACGACGACGACGCGTTTTCCGGGGACAAGCGGCGCGACAAGATCCGGTCGGCCCAACAATCCCGGCCCGATGTGGATCGGATAGGTGCGTTCGCCGAGGCCAACCGTCAGGCTGCGCATCGCTTGTCGAGTTCCTGTTCGATACGTCGCAGCACGCCGCTGGTTCCGACGCAACCATCGATCACCAGATCGGCCACGTCGCGGTACAGCGGGTCCCGATCCGCATGCAGGGATTCCAGGCGTCCCAGGGGATCCGGCACCTGCAGGAGGGGTCGGTTCCGGTCGTGGCGGGTGCGTTCGTACAGGATGCGAGGTGGCACCCGCAGGTAGAACACGATGCCCCTCTCTTTCAGATGTCGGCGGTTCTGCGGGTCGAGGACCGCGCCGCCCCCGGTGGCCAGGATCAAGTCGGTTTCCCGGGTCAGGGATTCGATTATCTGGGCTTCCCGCTGCCGGAATCCCGCTTCGCCTTCGATCTCGAATATGACGGGCACCTTGACGCCGGTTCTCGCCTCGATTTCGTGATCGCAGTCGACGAAGCGCTTGTTCAGGCGTCTGGCCAGCTGCCGGCCGATGGTGGTCTTTCCGGCCCCCATCATGCCGACGAGAAATATGTTGCGCGTGCGGTCCACGCGGCGATTCTAACAGTGGGCCCCGGAGAAACGCCGAGGGCCGGCGGAGCCGGCCCTCGGATTGCGTTTTCGGGACCGATCAGCGCAGGCTCAGGGTATCGCTGACGATCTTGGGGGTGATGAATACCAGGAGTTCGCTGCGGTTGTCCACCCGCTCGTTGTTCCGGAACAGGAAGCCGACGTAGGGAAGATCTCCGAACAGCGGAATCCGCGTCGTCGTGTTGCGTTCCTCCTGCGTGTAGATGCCGCCTATGACCACGGTGCCGCCGTTCTCCACGAGCACGTCCGTCTTCACGTGCTTCGTGTCGATGGCCACGCCTGAGCCCGTCGAGAGCGTGGTGTTCGGCGAGTCCTTGTTGATGTCCAGGGTCATCATGATCCGCCCGTCGGGGGTGATCTGGGGTTTCACCTTGAGGGACAGGCTCGCCTTCCGGAAGGCGACGCTCGTGGCACCGGAACTCGTGGCCTGCTGGTACGGGATTTCCGTGCCCTGCTCGATCAATGCCTCCACCTGGTCCGCGGTCACGACCCGCGGGCTCGACACGATCTTGCCCTTGCCGTCCAGTTCCAGCGCAGAAAGTTCCAGGTTCAGGAATTGGGTCTTCGCGCTGTTGAACAGGATCAGCGAGAAGGCGCCGACCTGGGCGGTGCCGATACCGGCGGCCGGGAGGTTGACGCTTTGCGCATCCTTCAGGAAATCCGGGTTCGTGGAGGTCTGCTGGGTGTGGAACCCGGTATCCGTGATTCGACCGCCGATGTTGAACCGGGGACTGTTGTTGCCGAGGACGCGGTGCCCCACGTCCGCGCCGCGGTAGTCATGAATTCCCAGGCGGGATCCCAGGTTCTTGGCAAACGAATCGGTGGCCTCCACGATGCGGGCCTCGATGAGAACCTGGCGCACGGGTACGTCTATCTCCGACAGGAGGCGGCGGAGTTCATCCAGTCGGCTCGGCGTGTCGGTGGCGAAAAGCTTGTTGCTGCGCTCATCGACGATGACCGTGCCGCGCTTGGAAAGCACCGTCTGGTCCTTGTTCTTCAGGAAATCGTAGATCGTCTTGGCCTTGTGGTAGTTCACCTGGAAGCTTTCGGTGCGCACCGGCTCCAGGTCGGAAATCTGGATCTTCGATTCGAGTTCGAGCTTTTCCTTGGCGGCCAGTTCATCTCTCGGCGCAATCCAGATGACATTGCCGTTCTTGCGCATGTCGAGGCCTTTTGCCTGCAGGATGATGTCGAGGGCCTGGTCCCAGGGCACGTCCTTCAGGCGCAGGGTCAGGTTGCCGCCGACGGTGTCACTGGTGATGATGTTGAAGTTGGTGAAGTCGGCGATCACCTGCAGCACGGCCCTGACCTCCACGTTCTGGAAGTTCAGCGACAGCTTCTCGCCCTGATACCCCCCACGCGTGCCCTGAATCAGCTTGTTCGGATTCTCGATGACGGGCTTGATCTCGACCACGAACTGGTTGTCACTCTGATAGGCGTTGTGTTCCCACAACCCCTTCGGCGTAACGATCATCCGGGTGTTCTCACCCTGGGTCAGCGTGTTGACGCTCGTGACCGGCGTGGCGAAATCGGTCACGTCGAGGCGCTTGCGCAGGTGGTCCGGCAGCGACGCCTTCAGGAAATCCACGATCAGGGCCGACCCCTGTTGCCGGATGTCGATACCGACGTTGGGCGACGACAGGTCGACGGTGATCCTGGCCTCGCCGGCCTTGCCGCGCCGGAAATTGATGTCGCGGACGGCCTGCGGAACGTCCTGCGCCTTCACCTCGGCAAAATGCGACACCACCGGCGCTCCCGCCTGCTCGTTGACGGGTGCGCCAGCCAGGGTTATGTAGTAGGCCTTGTCGTCGCTGCGGGTTTCGAAAGTGGTGAGTTTGCGCAGGTTCAACACCAGGCGGGTACGGTCACCGACCTGCACGATATTGATGCTGCGCACGTCGCCTTCATTCACCTGCTGCACGGTGCGCCCCAGCGAATTCCCGGTGCCCGGAAAATCGAAGAAGATGCGGGCAGGGTTGGCGGTGCTGTAACTGGCCGGCGTGCCGGCCACCCCTTGCTTCAGCGTCAGTTTCACCACCGTATTGGCACCCTGCTGGCTCACCTGCAGGTTTTCGATGGCATTGGCAACGGCGGCCGGCGCCTCGGCGGCCGGCTGGGCCAAGCCGGGCACGGCGGCCATCCCGAAGGACAGGCCCAGGGCCAGGGCCCGCAGGAATTTGCCGACCGTTCTCATTTCTTCACCTCCTGTTCCTGCAGTTGCAGGCTGCTGGTTCTTTCCACCCAATCGCCGACCGCGTCCTGCACGAGTTCCCTCAACTGGATTTCGCTTTCGGTGATGTTGGTGATGATTCCGAAATTCTGCCCCATGTAGTTTCCGATCTTCACTTGATGGACAGCCTTCCCCGCCTGGATGATGGCGTGGATCATCTTGTCCTTTTGCAGGACGCCGACCATCTTCAGCGATTCGAGCGGGAACGCTTCCAGGGGTTCCTTGCGCCGGTCGAGGTCCGGCTTCAACCCTCCGCCGCTTCCTTTCTTCTCGGGCTCGATCTTCTGCGGCTTGAACGGATCCGTCAGGTCCGATGCCTCGTAGGAGACTGCCGGGAACGCCTTGATTTCGGGCAGCGGCGGCACCCGGCCCCGCAGGTCCTTCGTGGACTCTTTCATCCACAACTTGAGATCCTGGTGCTCTTCCCCGCCACAGGCGGCCAGCAACAGGCAGGCGACTAGGGGCCATGCGATCTTCATTTGGCGCCTCCGGGCTTGCCCTTGGCCGCCTTTTCCTTCTTCTGCCTGGCCACTTCCTCTTCGTCGAGGTAACGGAAGGTCTTGGCGACCGTGGACATGCCGAGAATCCCTTCCTTGCTGACGGCGATTTCGATGTCGTTGAGCGTCACGATGCGCGACATCTTGGCCACGTCGCCGGCGAAGGCGCCCAGGTCGTGGTAGCCCCCGGTCAGTTTGATCGTAATCGGCATCTCGGCGTAAAAGTCCTTCGTCACTTCGGCGCCCGGCTTGAACAGGTCGAACTGCAGGCCACGCCCCAATCCGGCCTGGTTGATCTCGATCAGCAGCGACTCCATTTCCGCCTTGTTGGGCAACTGCTTCAGGAGCGCACCGAAGGACCGGTCGATTTCAGCCAGTTGCTTCTTGTGCTCCTCGAGGTTCACGGCCTGCTTCTTCTTGTTCAGCCACTCCTCCTTGAACTTGGTCTCCTCGCCCTCCTTGTTCTTCAGTTCCTCCAGTTGG
The DNA here is from genome assembly GCA_035331665.1 of Rhodocyclaceae bacterium. Lineage (GTDB taxonomy): Bacteria > Pseudomonadota > Gammaproteobacteria > Burkholderiales > Rhodocyclaceae > JAEUNJ01. The sequence continues at coordinate 798 of DAOLKI010000093.1, read as the reverse complement.
CCGTTCCAGCCAAACCACCAGCCGACGAGCAGCAGCACCAGCAGCAGCGCCACCAGGACCGCCGCCCGCGGCAACACCGGCCAGAGGCCCGGATCCTTCGGATCGAGCGTCTTGAATTCGTTCGTGATCGCGGCGAAGTCCACTTTCGGCATCGAGATCTTGGGCATCGCGGGGGCCTTCATGACTTCCCTCCCGCCGCTCCGGGCGCCGCTCTGGGTGCGCCTCCCTTCTTGTCGTCATCGGTGGTCTGGCGCGTGATCTGGACGGTCAGTGCAAACTCGGACATGCGCCGGTTGTTCACGGTCGTCGCCTTGATTTCCTGGAGATCGGGTCGCTCGAGCAGCGGCGACGCCTCCAGATCCCGCATCAGCGTGGAGACGCGCGCGTTCGATTGTGCGAAACCGTTGATCGTGATCTTGGAGCCCTGCTGCTTGAGGCTCTTCAGGAATACGCCTTCCGGCGTCTGGCGTGCGAGTTCGTTGAACAGATGGACGGTCTCGGTCCGATTGGCCTGCAGGGATTCGATGATGCGCTTGCGCGAAAGCAGGGAGTCGGTCTGTTCCTTCAAGCGCTTGATCTCGTCGATCTCCTTGTCCAGAACGGCGATTTCCTTTTTCAGGAAACCGTTCGTCTCCTCCTGGGCAGCGATGTAACCGTTGATGATCGTGTAACCCAGGAACCAGATCAGGCCGGCCAATACGACGATCAACCCGCCAAGCGCATAGAACTGCTGGCGCCTGGCTTTCCGCTTTTCCTCCCGGTGCGGGAGCAGGTTGATGCGGATCACTGATCGAACCT
>DAOLKI010000092.1:0-8186 GCA_035331665.1 Rhodocyclaceae bacterium | reverse complement strand
AGCGCAACGACGACGTGCTCTACATCTGCTACGACAACGGCGGCTACATGAACACGGGCATCCAGCGCTCGTCCGCGACGCCGCCGGCGGCGCGCACGGCTACGACGATGGCGGTCGGACCGGAGCCCGGCAACGTCTTCGGGCAGGGCAAGTTTCTGCCGGCCATCGCGGTGGCCCACGAGATCCCCTACGTCGCGACGGCCACCGTGGCCGACCTGCGCGACCTGGAGGGCAAGGTGCGGCGGGCCATGGAAATCCGCGGCGCCCGCTACATCCACATCCTCGTGCCCTGTCCGCTCGGTTGGGGGACGGCCTCCCACGAGACGATACAGATCGCCCGCCTGGCCAAGGAGACCGGGCTTTTCCCGGTCTTCGAGGCCGAACACGGCGAACTCACGTCGTCCCTGAAGATTCGCAAGCAACTGCCCGTGGAAGACTATCTGCGGCCGCAGAAGCGCTACGCGCACCTGTTCGGCAAGCAGCCGAAGGTGGAGGTCATCGCCCGCCTGCAGGCCCTCGCCGACCGGAACATCCGGCGCTACGGCCTGCTCGATTTCGACCAATAGGAACCGGGGGAGAATTCATGGAAAAACCCTTTGCCATCACCCTCGACGTCGGGTCCAGCCTCGCGAACCGGACCGGCTCCTGGCGCACCTTCCGGCCCGAGTACCTGGATCGACTGCCGCCCTGCAACGCCGCGTGCCCGGCCGGCGAGAACATCCAGGGCTGGCTTTTTCACGCGGAAGGCGGCGACTACGAGAAGGCCTGGCGCGCCCTGACCGAGAACAATCCGCTGCCGGCGATCATGGGGCGGGTCTGCTACCATCCCTGCGAAGGGGCCTGCAACCGCCAGCACGTGGACGAGTCGGTGGGCATCAACTCCGTCGAACGTTTCCTGGGCGACGAGGCCATCAAGCGCGGCTGGAAGTTCGACCCGCCGGCCAGCCGCACCGGAAAGCGCGTCCTGGTGGTGGGCGCCGGCCCCTCGGGCCTCTCCGCCGCCTATCACCTGGCGCGGATGGGCCACGAGGTGGAAATCCACGAGGCCGGCCCCCTGGCCGGCGGCATGATGCGCTTCGGCATTCCGAAATACCGCCTGCCCAGAGAAGTGATCGATGCCGAGGTGCGGCGCATCCTCGACCTCGGCGTGGTCCTCAAGCTGGACACCAAGGTTTCCAACATCGCCGATAGCATGAAGGCCGGCGGATTCGACGCGGCCTTCCTGGCCGTCGGCGCCCATATCGGCAAGCGTGCATTCATCCCCGCCGGCGACGCGACGAAGATCGTCGACGCGGTTTCGGTGTTGCGCTCGATGGAGGGCGAGGATAAGCCCATGCTGGGCCGCCGCGTCGTCATCTACGGCGGCGGCAACACGGCCATCGATGTGGCACGGACCGCCAAGCGCCTCGGCGCCGCCGAGGCCCTGATCGTCTACCGGCGCACCCGGGAGAAGATGCCGGCCCATGACTTCGAGGTCGAGGAGGCCCTGCAGGAAGGGGTCATGATCAAGTGGCTGTCCACGATCAAGCAGGCCGGCGAGGGCACCATCACCGTCGAGAAGATGGCCCTGGACGACAAGGGCTTCCCGCAGCCGACCGGCGAGTTCGAGACCCTCGAGGCGGATTCGGTGGTCCTGGCCCTCGGCCAGGACGTGGACCTCTCCCTGCTGCAGGGGGTGCCGGGGCTCGAGATCACCGACGGCGTGGTACGGGTGGGCTCGAACATGATGACCGGTCACGCGGGAATCTTCGCCGGCGGCGACATGGTGCCCTCGGAACGGACAGTGACGGTCGCCGTGGGCCATGGCAAGAAGGCCGCGCGCAACATCGACGCCTGGCTGCGCGGCACGGCCTACGACCCGCCCCCGAAGCACGAGGTGGCTACCCTGGACCGGCTGAATCCCTGGTACTACGCCGATGCCCCCAAGACCGTGCGGCCGATGCTGAACATCATCCGCCGTCAATCCACCTTCGAGGAGGTGCAGGGGGGCCTGGATGAGAACAACGCCCTGTTCGAGGCCCGCCGCTGCCTGTCCTGCGGCAACTGCTTCGAGTGCGACAACTGCTACGGGGTCTGTCCCGACAACGCGGTGATCAAACTGGGACCGGGCAAGCGCTTCAAGTTCAACTACGACTACTGCAAGGGCTGCGGCGTCTGCGTGGCGGAATGCCCCTGCGGCGCAATCCGCATGGTGCCCGAGGAGATCTGAAACGCCCACCCCGCCTGCGCGGGGGACGGCGCGGAATTGCTGGCGGCGGCTCAGGAAATGAGCGCCGCCAGTTTCTTTTCCAGGTCGGGCAACTGCTTGCGGCCATCCCGCGACAGGCGCAGGGCGGCCTGCCAGTCGCCGTAGCGCTGGCGCAGGGATTCGAGGTCGGGCGCGCTCTCGAGCTGGCTGATGAAACTGGAGGCCGCGATGCCCACGAAGGCATTGACGGTGTTCATCATGAAGTTGCGTGCCATCTCGAAGCGGGTGTCGTCGTCGGGCGGCGGCGGCGCCTGGTCGGGCGCGGGGGCTTCCAAAGCCGCCAGGAAGCCTTCGGCGACCAGCGTTCCGATCATCCCTTGCACGTCCTCCGACGGGAGCAAGGCGCCCAACTGCGTCGCGTCCCGCTTGCCGTCGACCATGATGAGCACGCGGCGGGCCCTCTGGGCGAGCCCGTGGGTGCGCTGACTGACTTCCTCGATGCCCTTCGGCGTCTTCACATAAACGACGGCCGCAGCCATCCTGTCCTCCTTCCGACGGGAGCTTCGCGCCCCTTCTATGGGCGGATTCTAACGCCCCATGCTGTCGCGGCCCTTACGGTCGGCGCCCCGCCAGGCAGGTGAGGGTGGACTCCCCGGGGCAAGACCCGGATAATTTCATCCTTTTCTCCGGGGCGCGCCCCGGGGTCCGCCAACGAACCAGGAATTTCCATGGCTGCCGTCATGCCCGCCCCGGCCCAGAGCCGGCTCCTACTTTCCGGCAACGAGGCCGTTGCACGCGCCGTCTGGGAATCCGGCGTTCGTGTCGCCGCCGCCTATCCCGGCACCCCCTCCACCGAGATCCTCGAGGAGATATCCGGGTATCCGGACATCTACGCCGAATGGTCGGTCAACGAGAAGGTCTCCATGGAAGTGGCGATCGGCGCCGCCTTCGCGGGTTCCCGTTCCTTCTGCGCCATGAAGCACGTGGGCATGAACGTGGCCTCGGACGCCCTGATGACGCTGACCCTGACCGGGGTCGTCGGCGGCATGGTGATCGCGGTGGCCGACGACGTCGGCCTTTCCTCGTCGCAGAACGAGCAGGATTCGCGCTTCTGGGGCCGCTTTGCCCACCTGCCCGTCTTCGAGCCGGCCGACTCCCAGGAAGCCTACGAGATGACCAAGGCCGCCTACGAGCTTTCGGAACGGCTCCAGGTTCCCGTGATCCTGCGCATGACAACACGCATATGCCACGTGAAGGCCCTGGTGACGGTCGGTGACCGTGGCGTGCATCCGGCCTCGGGGTTCAAGAAGGATTCGGCCCGCTGGGTCATGACCCCGGCCGGTGCCGGCCGGCGCATTCCGCTGATGTTCGAGCGCGACGGCAAGCTGAAGGAGGAGTCGGAGAGCAGCCCCTGGAATCGGGTCGAGTCGGGCACGGACCGCCGCGTCGGCTTCGTGACCTCGGGTCCGGCCTACATGCATGTGCGCGAATCCTTCCCCGATGCCCCCGTGCTGAAGCTCGGCCTGTCCTGCCCCGTTCCCTTCGAGAAGGTGCGCGCCTTTGCCGCCACCGTGGAGCGGTTGGTCGTGGCCGAGGAGGTGGAGGGGCTCGTGGAGACGGAATTGCGGGCGGCAGGCATCGACTGCCGTGGCAAGGACATCCTGCCCCGCCAGGGCGAACTGGCGCCCAACGTGCTGCGTCCGGCCGTGGCGGCCCTCCTCGGGGAAACCGTTGCCGACAAGCTGGCGCCCGCCTCGAAGGTCTTCCCGCGGCCGCCCACGATGTGCGTGGCTTGCCCGCACCTGGGCGTTTACTACACGCTTTCCCAGATCAAGAACGTGGTCATCTCCGGCGATATCGGCTGTTACACCCTGGGTGCGGGCCATCCCTGGAACGCACTGGACACCACCATTTCCATGGGCGCGTCGATGGGCATCGCCCTGGGCCTGGACAAGGGACGCGCCGACGCGGACAAGGACAAGCGCGTGCTCGCGGTGATCGGCGATTCGACCTTCCTGCACATGGGAATGCAGGGCCTGCTCGACATCGTTTACAACAAGGGCAACGTCACCATCCTGCTGCTCGACAACCGGGCGGTCGGCATGACCGGCGGCCAGGACAACCCGGGCAACGGGCGCGACATCTACGGCAACCCGGCGCCGCGCGTCGATTTTGCCAAGCTGGTGGAATCCCTCGGCGTCAAGCCGGAGCGCATCCATGTGGTGGATCCCTACCAGTTGCCGGTGTTGTTCAAGACCCTGCGCGAGGAAATCAAGATTCCCGAGGTCTCGGTCATCATCACCAACCAGCCTTGCGTATTGATCGACGACTACAAGAAGCAGCCCGCGCTGACCGTCATCGACGAGAAATGCACCGGCTGCGGCAACTGCGTCGACGTGGGGTGCCCCGCCATCCACGTCATGCGCCGGGAAAAGGCGATCAAGCCCTCGGGCAAGGAAGTGGAACTCCAGTTCGTGCAGATCGAAACCGCCGCCTGCACCGGCTGCAACCTCTGCGTCCAGCCCTGTGCGCCGGATGCCATCGTGCCGGCGGACCCCTCCCGCCCGCTCGCGCTGATCCGTCATTGAGGGCGCCGCGATGAGTGACAGCATCTACAACATCCTCGTCGTCGGCATCGGTGGCCAGGGGGTGATGACCGCGACGGAAATTCTTGCCGAAGCGGCCATCGCGCTCGGCCACGACGCCAAGAAGACCGAGGTGGCCGGGATGGCCCAGCGTGGCGGGGTCGTCTCCTCTCACCTGCGCTTCGGACGCAAAGTCCTCTCGCCCCAGATCACCGCCGGCGAGGCGGACCTGTTGCTGGCCTTCGAATCCGCCGAGGCCCTGCGCTGGTGCCACTACCTGCGTCCCGGCGGCCTGGTGCTGATGAACACGGCCAAACTGGTGCCGCCGGTGGTGAACATCGGCCTCTACGATTACCCGGTCGATCCGGTCGCCGAGATCCGGGCCCGGGGCTACGAGGTACACGCCTTCGACGCCATGGCCATCGCCATGGAACTGGGCGACATGCGCCTGGGCAACACGGTGATGCTGGGCGCCATCGGCGACCACCTGCCTTTCCCCTCCGGGACCCTGCTGGACGCCATCGTGCGGCGCTTTTCGACGCGCAAGCCGCAATTGGTCGAATTGAACCGAAAGGCCTTCGAGATGGGACGGCAGGCCGATGCCTCCGCCGGTCACGCGGCCGAAGCCATAGCCTGAAGGCAGACCATGACTGCGAAGATTCTCGACGGGAATGCCTTTTCCGCCAAGGTGCGGGAAGGCCTGGCGGCCCGCGCCGCCGCGCTCAAGGCGTGCGGTGTGACGCCCTGCCTGGCGGTTATCCTGGTCGGCGACGATGCGGCCTCGGCCGTCTATGTACGCAACAAGGTGGCCGCCTGCGAGAAGGCCGGCATGCGTTCATTGAAATTCGTGTATCCCTCCGACGTCGAGCCGGCCGTCGTGTTCGCGAAGATCGCGGAACTGAACGCCGATCCCGGGGTGCACGGCATCCTGGTGCAGTTGCCGCTGCCGAAGAGCTTCGATTCCGATGCCGTGCTGGAAGCCATTTCCCCGCAGAAGGACGTGGATGGGTTCCACGCCGAGAATGTCGGCGCGTTGATGCAGGGCAATCCGCGTTTCATCCCCTGCACTCCGTACGGCGTGATGGAGATGCTGAAGAGCGAGGGCGTCAGGCTCGCCGGGGCGGAGGCCGTCATCGTCGGGCGCAGCAACATCGTCGGCAAGCCGATGGCCATGCTGCTGCTGGGCGAAAGCTGCACCGTCACGGTCTGCCATTCGCGCACCGCCGACCTGGCATTCCACACCCGGCGGGCCGACATCCTGATCGCGGCCGTCGGGCGCGCGAAGATGATCACCGGCGACATGATCAAGCCCGGGGCCGCCGTCATCGACGTGGGCATCAACCGGCAGGCCGACGGCAAGCTCTGCGGCGACGTGGACTTCGACACGGCCAAGGAAGTCGCGGGGCTCATCACTCCGGTCCCCGGAGGCGTCGGTCCGATGACCATCACCATGCTGCTCGCCAACACGCTGGAATCCGCGGAGCGGGTCGTGCAGCGCCAGACCGAGAAGGCCCATCGATGAGCGTGCCCCATCCCCTGGTCGGAATCGTCATGGGCTCCGATTCCGACTGGCCCGTGATGCAGGCCGCCGCCAGGATGCTGGAGGAATTCGGCGTGCCCTACGAGGCGAAGGTGGTTTCCGCGCATCGGACGCCGGACCTGCTGTTCGACTACGCGGCCATGGCCTTCGAGCGGGACCTGCGCGCCATCATCGCCGGCGCCGGGGGCGCAGCCCATCTGCCGGGCATGCTGGCCAGCAAGACCATCGTTCCGGTGCTCGGCGTCCCCGTCCCGTCGAAGCACCTGAACGGGCTCGACTCCCTGTTGTCGATCGTCCAGATGCCCAAGGGAATTCCCGTCTCGACCTTCGCCATCGGCGAGGCCGGCGCCGCCAACGCGGCCCTGACCGCCGTGGCGATCCTGGCCACCCACAACGACGATGCGGGCCGGACCTACGCCCGCAAGCTCCAGGAATTCCGCCAGCGCCAGAGCGAGAAGGTGCTCGCCATGGAACTGCCAAAACCCCAATGATCCTTCCCCCCGCCACCCTCGGCATGCTCGGAGGCGGCCAACTGGGCCGCTTCTTCGTTATGGCCGCCCAGGAATTGGGCTACCGGGTCGTCGTCCTGGACCCGGATCGCCACAGCCCGGCGGGACGCGTCGCCAACGAGCACCTCGCCGCCGCCTATGACGACCCCGACGCCCTGGATCGCATGGCGGAATCCTGCGCGGCGGTCACCACCGAATTCGAGAACGTGCCGGCCGACACCCTCGCCTACCTGTCCAAATTCGTCCCGGTGCGGCCCGGTGCCGAGGCCGTGGCCATCTGCCAGAACCGCAGCGCGGAGAAAGGCTTTCTGAAGGCCCACGGCTTCCCCCACGCCCCCTACGCGGACATTCGCGGCGAAGGCGACTTGGCGACGGCCGGCGATGACCTGTTTCCGGGCATCCTGAAGGTCGCCCGCTTCGGCTACGACGGCAAGGGCCAGGCGCGCGTCGGGGACCGCGCGGCCGCGCAGGCGGCCTTCCATCATTTCAAGCACGAACCCTGCGTGCTCGAAAAACAACTCCGGCTCGACTCGGAAGTTTCCATCGTCCTCGGCCGGGGCGAGGACGGCCAGGTCGCCTGTTTCCCGATGGCCGAGAACAGCCACCGCCACGGCATCCTGGATGTCAGCGTCGTGCCGGCGCCCTTGCCGGAATCGCTGCACGCCGAGGCCCGCGCCGTCGCCGCCGGCATTGCCGCCCGCATGGACTATGTCGGCACGCTGGCCGTGGAATTCTTCGTGGTCGGCGGCCACCTGGTCGTCAACGAGATGGCGCCGCGGCCGCACAATTCCGGCCATTACACCATCGATGCCTGCGCGGTGAGCCAGTACGAGCAGCAGGTCCGGGCCCTCTGCGGGCTTCCCCTCGGCGCCGGTCGGGCCGACCGGGCGGCCGTGATGGTGAACCTGCTCGGCGACCTCTGGTACCTGCGCGACGACCACCACGCCCACGAGCCGGATTGGTCGCGGCTCCTGGCCCATCCCGACCTGCGGCTCCACCTCTACGGCAAGCATCACCCGCGGCCGGGGCGCAAGATGGGGCATTTCACGATGGTGGGACCAGACCTGGAGCGCGTGGCCGATGCGGCGCTCGCCGCACGCCATGCGATTGGAATCACCGAAGCCGTCGCCCACCCACCGATGCGGCGTGGATGAGCGCGTGCCCCCCGGGATGCAGCAACTGGAACGGGCGGTCCGCCTGCTGCGGGCCGGGGAGTTGGTGGCCTTCCCCACCGAGACCGTCTATGGTCTCGGCGCCGATGCCGGCAACCCGGACGCGCTGGCGAAGGTCTTCGCCGCAAAGGGCCGCCCGGCCGACCACCCGCTGATCGTCCACCTCCCCGATGCGGGTCACCTGGACCGCTG
>DAOLKI010000091.1:0-8212 GCA_035331665.1 Rhodocyclaceae bacterium | reverse complement strand
CCATGTCCTTGGACCGGATCAACTGGCCCAGGGCAATGGCCAGCGCCGCGCTGCGTACGCTGCGCAGCCCCAGGCGCTGGATCGCGGTTTTCAGATCGCGTGCTTCCGGCCCCCGGCGACGGTAGGCGGCGGAGTTGGCGAGGCCGACCAGACGCACCGCGATCAGGGGCTCAAGGTTGAGGATTTCCGCGATCCGGTCGAGGGAAACATTGGGATCCTCGAGGACCTTGCGCAGGCGCACCACCAGGTCGAAGGTGGTCGGAAAGATGACCGATCCGGACATCTCGCGCGCAATGTCTTCCAGCAACCGGAATCTCGGGTTCTCCGGCGCGGCGGTTGTTCTTTCCATGTCTGCTTGGACCAACATGATGCAGTGGGGCTCCGAATGGGTTTGGTCCGCCATTTCACGGCGGGCCTGTGGACTCTATCCTGCGCCGGGACCGTATTCAACCGGTCCGGCGAGCATACCTGCTGGTGGTCGCCTGCAAAACGGAAAACAAAGGGGCTCCGGCCTCCCATTCGGGAAACCGGAACCCCCAGGCGGAACACCCATGCCGGCCGGGCCGTGCGATGGCCCCGTGCGACGGCTATTTCTTGGTGACGTGTCCGATGAACTGGTTATCCACCAGCGGCTTGGCATCCACCTGCGGAACGTGGCAGGTGTTGCACTGGTAACGAGCCATGGAGAGGACCTTGCCGACGAGGTGGCTTTCGCCCACGCGCGGCGCATTCTTCTCCTTGGCCTTTTCCGGGCTGTGGCAGCCCATGCACTGGTTCTCCTCGAGGGAGATCTCGTCGAAGTTCGGCATTGCATGGGGGATGACCGGCGGCTGGCCGTCGAAGGTGCGGGTTACGACCTTCTGGCCCTCCGAGCCTGGCCGCTTGCCTTGGTATTGCTTGTCCGCAAACGTCTGGCTGTCGGCGGCGCCCGCATCGGCGCCCCGCAGGGTGCTGACCTGGGCGACGCCCCAGCCGGATACGGCCGTCAGCAGAACGGCCAGGGTGATCGTGACGGTCTTCTTCATGATGGACTCCCCACACGGAAATTGCGTTGATCGTTCGGCACCGCGGGCGCGGAACCGCTCATGGGTGCTTCCTCTCTCTTGAAACGCGGCCCGAAGACGAACACGTCTTTCGAGCAGACATCGATGCAACGGCCGCAGTTCGTGCAGTCGGACGAAACGATGACGGGCGACACCCCTTTGTCAGCTCCCTTCAGGGGATTCTTGATGACCAGGGGTTCCGGACAGACGGCGTAGCAGTCCATGCAGTCGTTGCAGGCCTGCCGCCGCACGGCCGAAATTCGCAGCACGCTGACGCGGCCCAGCAGGCCGTAGAAGGCTCCGACCGGGCACAGGTGCCCGCACCAGCCGCGATTCATGACGAACAGGTCGAACAGGAATACCACCAGGAGGATCACCCAGGCGGAACCCAGCCCGAAGATGAGCCCGCGATGAAACATGGAGACGGGATTCACCAGTTCCCAGGCGATGACGCCCGTCGCGGCTGCCAGGACGAAGGTCAGGGCAAGAATCCAGAGGCGCGCATGCCGCGACACGTGCGAGCCGCCCTTGATCCCGAGTCGGTCGCGCAGCCAGCCGGCGAGGTCGGTGAGCATGTTCACCGGGCACACCCAGGCGCAATAGGCTCGGCCGCCCACCAGGACATAGAAGGCGACGACGATGGCGACGCCGACCAAGGCAAGCTTCTCCGGCACGTGGCCGGTCAGCACGGATTGCAGCAGCACGTACGGATCGGCGAGGGGCAGGGTATCGAGCGTCAGGCTGTAATTGAGATTGCCCTTGACGACCCAGGCGCCGAACCATGGGCCGACGAGAAACAAGGCCAGGATGCCGAGTTGCGACGCCCGGCGCAGGACGAGCCATTTGTGCGCCCCCCACCAGCCCTTCGCCTCCAGGGCTTCCTGGCCGATGCGCAAACCGGGCTTCATCGCGGTACCTCGTCACTCATGCGGCTGGTCAGGCCGCCGCCAGGAATGTGCCGCGGGCCGGCGCCTGCGGGCGCGGCATTGGCCCCCGGGTTGGGAACCCGCAGGCTATCGACACCGCCGGAGGCCGGAGCCTCCCCGCCAGGAACGGGGGACAGGCCCTTTCCGGATTCGTAGCGCATGCCCTCCGGAAGGTTGTATTTGTGTTCCACATCCGGCGCGACGAGGCTGCCGCCGGCCTTGCGTTTTTCCTCCCAGCCGATGCGGTAATGGCTGCCCAGCTCCCCCTTGGCAAGCTGGATGGGATAGACCTTGATCGCCGCCACTTCCAGCACGCAGGATTTCTCGCATTTCCCGCAGCCGGTACAGTGGTCCGAATGGACAACGGGCTCGAAGACCGTGTGGCTCCCCGTGCGTTCGTTGTGGCGCAGTTCCAGGGTGATGGCCTTGTCGATGACAGGGCATACCCGATAACAGACGTCGCAACGCAGGCCGAGGAAATTGAGGCAGGTCTCCTTGTCCACCAGTACGGCGAGTCCCATGCGGGCCTTGTTGATGTCCTTCAACTGGTGGTCGAGGGCGCCGGTCGGGCAGGCCTTGACACAGGGGATGTCCTCGCACATCTCGCAGGGGCCGGTGCGCGCCACGAAGTAAGGAGTCCCCGTGGCAACGGGCTGTTCCGGTTTGGCCAGGCCAAGGATGTTGTAGGGGCAGTCGCGCACGCAGAGGCCGCAACGGATGCACGCCCCGAGAAAATCCTTCTCCGGCCCCGCACCGGGCGGCCGGATCGCGGCCGGCGGCAGAGCCTTCGCCTGCTTGGCGTACAGCCCGAGTCCGACGCCGAGCATACCCACGCCGCACGCCATGCGTGCGGCATCGAGCATGAACTGGCGGCGCTCGGCGGTCCTGGAATCGTCGCTCATGATGCAAGGCCCGGCAGCGGGAACCTCGCGGCTCCCGCGCCTCGCCTCATCCCTGGCCCCGCGTCCTCAGGCTTTCACCACCTTGCAGGCGCACTTCTTGAAATCCGTCTCTTTCGAGATCGGGCAGGTGGCATCCAGCGTCAACTTGTTGACCAGCCGGTGCTCGTCGAAGAAGGGCACGAAAACGAGGCCCTGGGGCGGCTTGTTGCGGCCACGGGTTTCCACCTTGGTGACGATCTCGCCGCGCCGCGTCTGCACCTTGACGGAATCACCGCGCTGCAGGCCGCGCTTCTTGGCGTCCTCCGGATGCATGTAGATCCAGGCGTCGGGCATGGACCGGTAGAGTTCCGGAACACGGCGGGTCATGGTACCGGTGTGCCAGTGTTCCAGGACCCGGCCGGTGCATAGCCACAGGTCGAAATCGTTGTCCGGTTGTTCGGCGGCCGGCTGGTAGGGCAACGCGAAGACGACCGCCTTGCCGTCCGGATGCCCATAGAAGCGCACCTTTTCGCCCTTCGGCACATAAGGATCGTAGCCCTCGCGGAAGCGCCACAGGGTCTCCTTCCCTTCCACCACGGGCCAGCGCAGGCCGCGCACCTTGTGGTAGGTGTCGAAGGAGGCCAGGTCATGCGCCTTGCCGCGGCCGAAGGTGGCGTACTCTTCGTACAGGCCCTTCTGCAGGTAGAAACCGACGGCCTCGGACTCGTCGTTGCTGTAATTGCGGATGCCGTGCTCGTTTACCTTCTTCAGTTCGTCGAGGGGGAACTTGTTCACGACGCCATTGGCGTACAACACGTCGTACAGCGTCTTGCCCTTGAACTGGGGCGCCTTCTCCAGCAATTCGGCGGGCCAGACCTCCTCGACCTTGAAACGCTTCGAGAACTCCACGTACTGCCAGAGGTCTGACTTCGACTCGCCCGGCGCCTTCACCTGCTGCCGCCAGAACTGTCCGCGGCGCTCCGCGTTGCCGAAGGCGCCCTCCTTCTCCATCCACATGGCGCAGGGGAGGATCAGGTCGGCGGCCATGGCCGAAACGGTCGGATAGGCGTCCGAGACGACGACGAAGTTGGCCGGATTGCGGAAACCTGGATAGGTCTCCTGGTTCACGTTCGGCCCGGCCTGCATGTTGTTCGTCGTCGACGTCCAGTAGAAGTTCAGCTTGCCGTCCTTCAACGCGCGGCTCTGCGCCACGGCGTGGAGACCGATCCAGTCCGGGACCGTGCCTTCCGGCAGTTGCCAGATCTTCTCGGCCATCTCCCGGTGCTTGGGATTCATGACGACGAGGTCCGCGGGCAGGCGATGCGCGAAGGTCCCGACTTCCCGTGCAGTACCGCAAGCAGAGGGTTGCCCGGTGAGGGAGAATGGACCGTTGCCCGGCTCGGAGATCTTGCCCACCAGCAGGTGGACGTTGTAGATCATGTTGTTGACCCAGGTGCCGCGGGTGTGCTGGTTGAATCCCATGGTCCAGTAGGAAACGACCTTCACCTTCGGATCGGCGTAGGTTTTGGCCATGGCCTCGAGCTTGTCCTTCGGAACACCGGACAACTCATGCACCTTGTCGAGGGTGTATTCCGAAACGAATGCCTTGAACTCGTCGAAACTCATGGGCGTCGAATTGTTCGGATTGCCCTTGGGTTTGCCATCCTCGCCCGGGTAGCCGTTGTTCATGGCCACCTTTTCCAGCGGGTGATTGGGGCGCAGGCCGTAGCCGATGTCGGTGACCCCTTTGGCGAACTTCACGTGCTTGGCCACGAAGTCCTGGTTCACCGCATTGTTCTGGATGATGTAGTTGCAGATGTAGTTGAGGATGGCCAGATCGGTCTGTGGCTTGAAGATCATCTCGCTGTCGGCGAGTTCGCAGGAGCGGTGGGTGAAGGTGGACAGGACGTTGATCTTGACGTGCTTGGCCGTCAGCCGCCGGTCGGTGATCCGCGACCAGAGGATGGGGTGCATTTCGGCCATGTTGGAGCCCCAAAGGTAAAAGGCGTCCGTATGCTCGATGTCGTCGTAGCAGCCCATGGGCTCGTCGATGCCGAAGGTCCGCATGAAACCTGCGACGGCGGAGGCCATGCAGTGCCGCGCGTTCGGATCGATGTTGTTGGAGCGGAAGCCCGCCTTGAAGAGCTTGGATGCGGCGTAACCCTCCCAGACCGTCCATTGACCGGAGCCGAACATTCCGATGTTGCGCGGTCCGCCGGTCTTCAGGGCGGCCTTGCACTTTTCCTCCATGATGTCGAAGGCTTCCTTCCAGGATACGGGCGCGAATTCACCGTTCTTGTCGAACTTGCCATCCTTCTTGCGCAACAGCGGCTGGGTAAGGCGGTCCTTGCCGTACTGGATCTTCGACAGGAAATAGCCCTTGATGCAGTTGAGGCCCTTGTTCACCGGCGCATCCGGGTCGCCCTGGGTGGCGACGACGCGGCCGTCCTTGACCCCGACAAGCACGCCGCAGCCCGTGCCACAGTAGCGGCACACGCCCTTGTCCCAGCGCACGCCGTCCGCACCCTGGGCCAGCGCCTGGGCGCCGGGAACGGACATGCCGGCCACGCCGGCCGCCGCGGCCACTGCATTGGCTTTGATGAATTCACGCCGCGTCAGGTTCATTTGAAACCTCCTTGTCTGGATCGGATTCGTTCTGGTGGAAAACCATGGATGCGGACAGGACGCCCTCCATCCGGTTGATGGCTTCGAAGGCGGCGACGGTGGCATCGTCGCCTTCCGTTTCTATCGTCACCACGAGCTTGCCTTCCGGAGACACCGCATGGACCTCGACGCCGCGCATGTCCTCGAGGCGCCCACGCACGGCCTCGGCCGAACCCGGCCGGGCGTGCACGACGATACTCGAAATGTTCAAGGCCTGTCCCCGCTGCGCTCGCGACCCCACCGGCACCCCGGCGGAATACGGCGGTCATCCTAGGAGGACACGCCTGACTTGGACTTGACGGCTATCAAGATTTCGCATTGTCGAGCACTGCGCTCGGGGAACGGTGGTGCGGGCCATGAGGACACCCGCACTGAATCCGGGAGACCGGCGGGCGAGGGGGATTCCCCGCGAGGTGATTGCGTCGGGAAGTCAGGGCAAGGCGAGGATGAACCTGACCAGCTTCCGGATATCCGCATCCGAAGTGGTCCTGTTCGGCGGTTGCAGGATGTCGCCCCAGTTGCCCTTGCCGCCCTCGCGCACCTTGCGCACCAGCCGTTCCTCGGCCTCGCCGTCGCCGCGATACCGGTCGGCGACCTCCTTCAAGGCCGGGCCGACCAACTTCCGTTCGACCTGATGGCAACCCAGACAGCCCTGGACCTGCGCCAGGTTCAGGTCGGCATGGGCAGCCCCGGCAACGGACAGGGGGACCAGCGCGACGAGGCAGTGCCAAGCCCCGGTTCGTCGGCGAGGCGTCAATTCGCGTCGTAGTAGTAGGGCTTCTGCGGTACCCGGGCCTCGGCGAGGCGGCGCTGCTCCTCCAGGTCCTTGGGCGGCTTGTCCCACCACAGCGCCCGGCCGGCCTTCTGCTCGACCAGTTCTTCGGGATGCTTCTCGAGCCATTCTCGAATGAAGCGGGTGTGATCGGATTCGTACATGGCCACGTTTCTGCTCCTTCTGTTGCGGTTCAATCGCGGGTGCGGATGATGCGCACCACCTCGGGAATGTGACGCAGATCCCTGAGGATCCGCGCCAGATGCATGCGGTTCGCCACCTGCAGCGTGAAATGGAGGGTGGTGTGGGTGCTGCCGTCCTCGTCCATATTCACGTTCTGGATGTTCGAGTCCGCCTCGGCGATGGCGGCGGCGACCTTGGCCAGCACGCCACGTTTGTTTTCCGCCAGGACCCGGATGCCCACCTCGAAAAGGCGGTCCGGTTCCGGATCCCACTCCACCTCCACCCAGTCGTCCCGTTCGCCGCGCTGCTTGCGCAAGGTCAGGCAGTCGTGGGTGTGAACGACAAGGCCCTGCCCCTTGCGGATCAGGCCGATGATCGGATCCCCGGGGATGGGGCGGCAGGCCGGATCCAATTGGACGGCACCGCCTTCGTTGCCCCTGATCTGGATCGGCACCTTCGGCACGCTGCCCGCGGCTCCGGGTTCCTCATGCCCCTCGGCGAGGCGACGGGCGACGATCGCCGGGAGGCGTTTTCCCAGGCCGATGTCCGTCAGGACTTCCTTGCGCGAACTGGCGCCCCCGAGCTTGAGCAGGCGCGACCAGTCGGTGTGCCGGATGTCGTCCAGGCGCAGGCTGAAGGTGCGCAAGGCCTGCCCCAGCAGACGTTCGCCCAGGCTGGCCGATTCGTCGTTGTGCCGGGTCTTGAGGAAATGCCGGATCTGGGCGCGCGCCTTGCCCGTCTTCACGTAGGACAGCCAGGCCGGATTCGGATTGGCATGGGGCGCCGTGACGATCTCGACCCGGTCGCCGTTGCGCAGTTCGGTACGCAGCGGCATCAGTTCAAAATTGATCCGGCAGGCGACGCAGCGGTTGCCGATGTCGGTGTGCACCGCATAGGCGAAATCCACGGCCGTGGCGCCGCGCGGCAGCACCATGATCTTGCCCTGCGGCGTGAAGACGTACACCTCGCCCGGGAAGAGATCGACCTTCACGTGCTCCAGGAACTCGGAGGAATCCGTGGACGCCGATTGCAGGTCGATCAGGGACTGGAGCCAGTGATGGGTCTTGCGCTGCAATTCCGACAGGGCCTGCTCGTCCTTGTAGAGCCAGTGCGACGCGACCCCGGACTCGGCCACGTGGTGCATGTCGCGGGTGCGGATCTGGATCTCCACAGGTGTCCCGTAGGGTCCGATGACAGTGGTATGGAGCGACTGATATCCGTTGGCCTTCGGAATGGCGATGTAGTCCTTGAACTTGCCGGGCACCGGCTTGAACAGGCCGTGCAGTACGCCCAGCGACAGGTAGCAGGTGGGCTTGTCGCGGACGATGACGCGGAAACCGTATATGTCGAGAACCTGCGAGAAGGAGAGGTGTTTCTCGCGCATCTTCCGGAAGATGCCATAGAGGTGCTTCTCCCGGCCCATGACTTCGGCATCGATGCCGTGCATGGGGAGGGTTTCCCGGACCGCCTCGAGAATCTTGCCGACCACCTCGCGGCGGTTGCCGCGGGCGGACTTGACGGCACGGGACAGCACCTCGTAGCGGCGGGGGAACAGATGCCGGAAGGACAGCTCCTGCAGCTCCCGGTAAAGGGCGTTGAGACCCAGCCGGTTGGCGATCGGCGCATAGATGTCCAGGGTCTCCCGCGCAATGCGCCGCCGCTTGTCAGGCCGCACCGCGTCCAGGGTGCGCATGTTGTGCTGCCGGTCCGCCAGCTTGATCAGGATGACCCGCACGTCCCGGG
>DAOLKI010000090.1:0-8214 GCA_035331665.1 Rhodocyclaceae bacterium | reverse complement strand
CGTCCAGGCCACCGGGGGCTCGGGGACGGCCCGGGTGACGGCGCCCGCGGGCCAGGCCATCACGACGGCATTTCTCGACGTGAATACCGGCGCTGCGGCCACGGGGAACGCGGAGATCACCGCCGTCGGCGACCAGGCCATCCATACGACGAACGGGCTGGCCGCCGGAACAGGGAGTCTGCGGGTTGCCGCGTTCGGGACGGGCACTACCCGGGTCGAGACAGGAGGCCACCAGCTGCTCGAACTCGACTATCCGGAGTTCATGCAGGCGGCCCGCGACGGCCGCCTCACCATCGGCAATACTGCCGCCCTGGGGAATGCCCTGGTCAAGGGCCGCAGCCAGGACATCTTCGCCAAATCCATCACCCTGCAGGGCGGTTCCGGCGCCGGGTCGGATGCCAAGCTGGACGCGACGACCACACAGAACATCAGTACGCTGAAAGGCGGCATCTCCGTCACCGGCGGCGCCGGAGGCAAGGCCTCCCTGGACCCCACGGACCAGGTCATCGTGACCGGCGGGCCCATAGACGTGACCGGGGGATCGGGGGCCGGGGTCACCGGCGAAATCACTTCCGGCGGTACCCAGGTCATCCTGTCCACCCTCGGCGACATCACCATTACCGGCGGTACGGCGCTCAATGCCTTCGGGATGATCACGACCACCGGGGCGGTGTCGACCATCGCCACCGTCGGGGACATCGTGCTGACCGCGGGCACGGCAGGCATGAATGCCGACGCCGTGATCACCTCCGGTTCGCGTGTCGTCGATTTCGCCTGCGGTCTCGGCGCGACCCCGACCTGTTCGCCCGTGGACCTTGCAGGTGATCCATTCGGGAACTTGGTATCCGAGTCCGGCATCCTGAGCCACGGGCGCCCAAAGCCCATCACCGGTGTCACGTCCAGCGGCGGCCCAGACGAGCCTCCCGTCACCTACCCGCCGGTAGACCCCGTGAATCTTATCCTCGCGGGCGGCGGCGACGAGGACAAGCGCGGCGGCTTGCTGCCGCCGGAAGAGGAAGAGCCCCGCCTGCGCATCGGACGTCCCCTGGGCGTCTGCCGTTGAACGACGACCGCGAGCCGCATCGATGAAAGCCGGACACACCGCCACCATCCTTCTGTCCGCCGTCCTGGCGGTTTCCGCCCACGCCCAGGACGTGGGCGAGGTCGTCTTCGTCCAGGGCATCGCCAATGCCCAGAAGCCCGGCGAGGAAGCCCGCTTCCTCGGGAAGGGCGATCCCATCCGCCAGGGCGAACTGGTGAGCACCGGCGGACGCGGGTTCGCCGTCATCGGCCTCAAGGACGGCACGCGCATGACGCTGCGGCCCAACACCGGCTTCGCGGTGGACGATCTGTCCCTGGATTCCGGCCGGGAAAACCTCGCCATGCGCCTGATCAAGGGCGGTCTGCGGGCGATCACCGGGGTGATCGGCAAGCGCAACCCGAACGGCGTCCGGCTCGATTCGGTGACGGCCACCATCGGCATCCGGGGCACGGAATTCGACGCGCGGCTGTGCGGCGCCGAGTGCGCCCGGGAAGACCAGTATCCCCGGTCCCGCGCCCCGGTCGCCGCGAGCGGCGAACCGCTCGTGGCCCGGGTCGTGCAGCTGGGCGGCTCGGCCACCGCGGTAGGCCGGGACGGCCAGGGCCGCACCCTGCTCGAGGGGGCGCCGCTGTACAACGGCGAATCCGTGCGCACCGCGCCCGGCGCCCACGCGGTGCTGGCCTTCCGCGACCAATCCAAGCTGACTCTGACGCCGGACACCGATTTCAAGCTGGAGGACGTGCGCTTCAGCGGCGCCCAGGCCGAGCAGGGCAGTTTCGTGGTGCGGCTGCTGCGTGGCGGATTGCGTGCCGTGACGGGACTCGTCGGCCGCCGCAACCCGTCGGCCGTGAGCATCCACACCGTCGTCGCCACCATCGGCATCCGCGGTACGGGGGTCGACGTGAGGATCGCCGGACACTGCACGGGCGGTGGCGGCGGGGCGGCCGCCGCGCCGCCCGGCAAGGGAAAGCGGGGCAAGGGTGGTGCCGGCGCCAAGGCGGGCGGCGGCCAGGCCTGCGCGTCCGACGCCGCCTTCGCCTACGTGTGGGACGGCGCCGTGAACCTGGCGGGAGGAGGAAAGGAAGTCCTCGTCGAAAAGGAACGGGCCGCCGTCTTCAACCCGCGGGCGGCCGCCCCGGAATCCCTCGCCGCAGTGCCGGCCTTCTTCATGGACGAGCGCAGCCCGCGGCCGGACCGGGTACCCGTGGATTTCTCGCGCCTCTTCGGGGCCGTCCGCATGGACGACCATCCGGCCGGCCTGTACGTCGGCGTGCGCAGCGGTGCCGTGCGCATGACGGTGGGGACGGAGAGCGTGGATCTCGGCCCCTTCGAGGCGGGATACCTCGGCGAAGGCGGCAACGTACCCGTCCGGATGGAGCCGCTTCCCGGCTTCCTGTTCAACGATCCCTATCCGACGCCCGACGAACTCAATCCGCGGACGTTGCGCCTCATCGAACTGTTGAGCCCCGGCGGTCAGCCGGGCGAAGGCATATGCGAAATAAGACCATGACCACCGCGCGGCCTGCGCGGGTTCCCGGCCGCCGCCTCCTCGCGGCGCTTGCCGTCGCCGCAGGGCTAGGCGATCCGGCGTGGGCCCAGCAACGGGATCCGTCGGTCATCCTGGAAGTGAAGCGCTTCGAGGTGGCCGGGGAACTTCCCCTGACACCGGCCGAGGTGGACGAGACGCTGCGCCCCCACCTGGGGCTGCACAAGGACCTGGCCACGATCGAGGCCGCCGCCACGGCCCTGGAGAATCGGGTCCGGGAACTCGGGTTCGCCTTCCACAGGATCATCGTGCCGGCCCAGAAACCGGTGGACGGCGTCGTCCGCCTGCAGGTGCTGCGCTTTCCGCTGGGATCCGTCGAGGTGAAGGGAAACGAGCACTTCAGCGCCGAGAACGTGCTCGCCGCGCTGCCGGGCCTGGTGCCGGGCACCTCGCCGGACGTGCGCGAACTGGGGCGTGAGATCGCGTTGGCCAACGAGCATCCGGCGAAACGCCTGGCCCTCGTCATGAAGGAGGGTCAGGCCACGGACACGGTGGACGCCGAGGTGCGGGTGCGCGACGCCTCCCCTGCCCAGACCATCGTGAGCCTGACCGGCCAGACCCGCGACCAGTACGACGAGATCAACCGGAATACCGGCTACACGCGCCTGTCCGTCGCCCACCAGCGTTCCGACCTGTTCGACCTGGACCACGCGCTGACCGCCGTCTTCACGACGTCGCCGGACGAAGTGCGCAAGGTGAGCCAGTTGGGCCTCTTCTACTGGATCCCGCTCTACGGTTACAACACCAGCCTCCAGTTCCACTACACGCGCTCCGACGTCAATACCGGCGTCATCGGCGCGGGCCTTTCCGGAGCGGACTTCAACGTCAGCGGCCGGGGCGAGTTCCTGGGCGTGCGCGCCACCTACGACCTCCCGAAATGGGGCGGCACGGCGCAGACCCTGTCCGCGTCCCTGGACGACAAGCATTACACCAGTTCCGTGGGGCTCAACATCGGCGCCGTATCCACGGCCCTGTCGCCGCCGGACATCCACGCGCGCCCCGTCTCCCTGCGTTACGCCCTGCGCGACCAGCAATCCTGGGGCAGCATCGGGGGTTTCCTCGAATATGCCGTGAATACGCACGGCGGGAGCGACAACACGGCGGCGGCCTACGCGGCCACCCGCGCGCGGGCCGGCTTCCACTGGGAGGTGCGCCGTTACGGCCTCGACGCCTCGACCCAGTGGTCGGGCTGGACCTTGTCCGCGCGCTATCGGGGCCAATACAGCCATTCCACCCTGATTCCCGGCGAAATGTTCGGCATCGGCGGTCCCGGAACGGTACGCGGACTGCGCGACAGGGAACTGACCGGCGACAAGGGCCATGCACTGACCCTCGAGGCCCAGGGACCGGCCCTCGTCGATACCCTGAGGCCGGTGGTCTTCTACGACCAGGGTCGGGTGGTCCTGAACACCGCCAACGGCATCCAGCCCTCGTCGGAGGCGGCCTCCAGCATCGGGGCCGGCCTGCGCTGGACCTGGCGCAACCATCTGGAGGCCGCGGCGGATCTCGCCCACGTCATCGACGGCACCCGGCCGGTCGGGACAGTCCCGGGAACCCGGGCCGGCCGCAGCAAGATCACATTCAACCTTCTTTACCGGTTCTGAGAGGTGACGACATGAAAATCGGCCGCGGTTACGACCAGGTGGCGGTCGGCGACCGTTTCGAATCCGGCATGACCATGACCGAGACGCACATCGTCCTCGGGGCCGGATTGTTCGGAGACCTGAATCCCCTCCATATCAACGAGACGTTCGCGGCGGCCTCCCATTTCCAGGGGCGCGTCGCCCACGGCTACCTGACCAGCAATGTGCTGGCCGCCCAACTCGGCATGATCTTCCACGGCACCGCCCTCGCCTACGTGGAACACCATGTGCGTTTCCTGGCGCCGGTCCGGGCCGGCGACACCCTCGGCGTGGCCTGGATCGTCAAGGCCAGGGACGACAAGCCCAAGTGGGACGGCGGCGTCGTCACCCTGGACGGCACCTGCACCAACCAGGACGGCGTGGTGGTGGCCACCGCCGAAGGCAAGATCCTGGTGCGCAACGCCTGACGGTCGTCTCCAGGGCCTGTTCTCATTCAGGCGACGTGTGCGCTGGGCCCCTCGGGTTGTCGTCGAACGCGGCGCCCGCTTTGTCGCGGGACTCGCGCAGGGGAGCCACCCTGCGCTGCGTCTCGCTTCGCGCGATCATCCGCATTGGACGGCAACGCACGCGCCGACCGAATGAGAACAGACCCGCGGGTCCGCCGGGTTCCGGAACCGGACACGGGCGCCTGTCGCATCGCCGCCGACGACGACCGTCGCGAGGCGGGTCGCCGCCCGAAACCCGTCGTTGCGGACGCCCCTTGCGAGCGCAAGGCGATTGACCCGCGGCCTCCCGGCGCGATGGCGGCGCCGGCAGCCCGGAGACCGGGGCCGCAGGCGAATCCCATGCGCGTCGCATGGCCATCCGCCACTCGAATGCCGGGCGGGGAATGCTTGACTCATAAACGTCTTCCGGATTAGGCTGCGATGGCCCGGCCGGATTGCGCCCAGGTTGCAAACCGGTTCCCGCGGGCCTTCCCCATCCCCGAAGGAGATCCACAATGCGATTCCAGAGCGCATTCCGACTAGCCGGACTGGCGGTGGCCGCCACCGCCGGGTTCGCCCACGCCGGAGTCTTCACCGCGGCAGGCCCCGACGCCGCATCGATCCTGAGCACCGTGAACAGCTTCCGGGATGCCCTGGGCGCCAACAATGGCCTCGGCGCCTGTGCCGGCGCATGCCTGCCGGGCGTCGGCCGGCGCGAAGTCAATTGGGATGCCGTGCCGGACGGATTCTCCGATCCCAATGCCTTCCCCGGCAACTTCTTCAACCAGGCTGCCGGGGCACCCGCCGGCCGCGTGCGGGGGATCCAGTTCAACACCGTCGGGGGGTTCCGGGTCAGCGCCGACGCGGACTCGGATGGCGACGGCAGCCCCGGGCCGGCGACGCCGCTGTTCGGCGACCTGCACGGCGACAACCCGAACCAGTTTGCGGCGTTCAGCGCCGAGCGCATCTTCGGCATCGTCCACAGCAACGAGATGGACGTCACGTTCAGCCAGCCGGGGACGCCGGGGACGCCGGCCCTGGTGCGCGGATTCGGCGCCGTGTTCACCGACGTGGAGATCCCTGGGATCACGCGGATGGACTTCTACGGGGCCGACGGCACGACGCTGCTCGCGTCGCTCGCCCCACCCGTGCATCCGTTGGGCACCGCGCCCGACACCTACAAGTCCTTCTCCTTCGCCGGCTACGTGTTCGACGCGCCGGTCGTGGGGCGTGTCCACCTGGTGGTCGGCGACCTGGACCTGTTGCGCAATCCCTTCCCGTCTCCCGGCATGGACGCGGTGGCCATGGATGACTTCATCTACGGGGAACCGGCGCCGGTGCCGGAACCGGAAACGATGGCCCTGATGGGCGCCGGTCTCGCTGCCATCGGCCTGCGTCGCCGCCGCCGCTGACCCGTCGCCGCCCGGGCGCGAGTGGGGCCTGCGGCGGGCGTCGCCGCAGGCGTCCTCCGATCGGCTATCCTTCGGGACTTTCGTGCAACGCGAGAGGAACCCCATGGAAAACCGCTACGGCTTCGGCAAGATCGTCCCCCTGTCCTTCGACGCCGCCATCGCGCGGGTCACGGAGGAACTGCAGAAAGAGGGCTTCGGCGTTCTCACCGAGATCGACGTGGCCGCCACCCTGAAGAAGAAACTGAACCACGACATGCCCCCCTACAGGATCCTGGGTGCGTGCAACCCGCCCTTCGCCAAGCGAGCCATCGAGGCGGAGCCCCCGGTGGGCCTGCTGATGCCCTGCAACGTGGTGGTACGCCAGGACACCCAGGGAACGACCCATGTCGAATTCATGGACCCGGGCATGATGTCCCAGATGTCCGACCATCCGGCCCTCGGGGAACTGGGCGCGGAAGTGCGCGCGAAGATGCGGCGGGTGATGGCTGCCCTCTGACGGGGGCAATGCCGTGCCGCGCTTTTCCGCCAATCTCTCCTTCCTCTTCCCGGAACTGGCGTTCCAGGATCGCTTCGCGGCGGCCCGGGCCGCCGGTTTCCCGGCCGTCGAGTTCCACTTCCCCTATGCCTTCGATCGACGGGTGCTGGCGGACGCCGTCGCCGGTGCCGGCGTCGAGGTGGTGCTCTTCAACCTGCCGGCCGGCGACTGGGCAGGCGGGGAGCGGGGCATCGCCTGCCACCCCGGCCGCATGGCCGAGTTCCAGGACGGGGTCGGCGCCGCGGCGGAATGGGCGGCCGCGTTCGGCTGCCCCCGCGTGAATTGTCTGGCCGGCATCCCGCCGCCCGGCGTGAGCCCGGCCAAGGCGCGGCAAACCCTCGTCGAGAACCTGCGCTTCGCCGCCGCGGTCCTCGGCCGCAGTGGCGTGGAGCTGCTCATGGAACCCTTGAACACCCGCGACACGCCCGGATTCCTGGTCGATCGCACGCAAGCGGCCCTGGCCATCATCGGCGAGGCCGCGTGCCCCAACCTGCGCCTCCAGTACGACGTCTATCATGCCCAGGTCATGGAAGGCGATCTGGCCCGCACGCTGCAGGAAAACCTGGCGCACGTCGGCCACGTCCAGATCGCGGACAATCCGGGACGCGGCGAACCCGGCACGGGGGAGATCAATTTCCCATTCCTGTTCGCGCACCTGGACCGCATCGGCTACCGGGGATGGGTCGGTTGCGAATACCGGCCTTCCGGGGGTCGGGGCGCCGCCGCCGGCTGGATGCGGGACACGGCCTGAGAACCGTGGACGCGCGGTCAGGACTCGGCGAGAATGGGGCCTGCGGCGCGGACGGCCGGTGAGCCGCGCCGCAACGCCGGAAGGTTTCAACAGACGGGCCATCCCTCCCTATCCTGAGCCGACGATCATGGGCCATCACAGAGAACACGTCGCCGAGCGCGACCAGGATTTCTCCGACGTCGATCGACCGGGCCTGCTGGCGGACCTGGCGGGCATCCTCCCGCCCGAGGGCCTCCTGGTCGATCACGAGGACCTCAAGCCTTACGAGTGCGACGGGCTTTCCGCCTACCGGCGGGTGCCCCTGGCGGTCGCCCTGCCGGAAAACGAAGATCAGGTGGTGGCCGCGCTCAAGGTCTGCCATGCCCGGGGCGTGCCCGTGGTTGCCCGCGGTGCCGGCACGGGGCTTTCCGGGGGCGCGCTGCCGCACGCCCACGGCGTTGTGCTGAGCCTCGCGAAGATGCAGCGCATCCTGCACCTGGACCCGGTGGCCCGACTTGCCGTGGTGCAGCCGGGCGTGCGCAATCTGGCGATTTCCGAGGCGGCGGCGCCTTACGGCCTCTACTACGCACCGGACCCGAGTTCCCAGATCGCCTGCACCATCGGCGGCAACGTGGCGGAAAACGCCGGCGGCGTCCATTGCCTCAAGTACGGGCTCACCGTGAACAACGTGTTGCGCGTCCGCGCCGTCGCCATCGATGGGGCCGTCATGGAATTCGGCAACCACGCCCTCGATGCGCCGGGTCTGGATCTGCTGGCCCTGATGATCGGCTCCGAGGGGCTGCTTGCCGTGGTCACCGAGGTCACGGTGAAGCTGGTGCCCAAGCCCGAGGTCGCCCAGGTGGTGATGGCCAGCTTCGATG
>DAOLKI010000089.1:0-8234 GCA_035331665.1 Rhodocyclaceae bacterium | reverse complement strand
CGGCTGCGAATGCGGCGCGAATCATAGCATTTATGCGCCGCAAAAAAAACCTTGTCGTCGCTCGGGAAGCCCTTTATTTCGGAATGTCCTTGGCCTTCGACTCGGGCGGAACGATCCCCGGCGCAGGCACCGAATCCGGGGCCGGCGCGGGCTGGGTGGCCGCGTTGTCGATCACGCTTTTCGACTCCGCCGGCCGCACGTTCGCCATATAGGAAAGTCCCAAGCTGGTCACGAAAAACACGGCCGCGAGGACGGCCGTGGTCCTGGAAAGGAAGTTTGCGGAACCCGACGCGCCGAACAGGCTCCCCGATGCTCCGCTGCCGAAGGCGGCGCCCATGTCTGCGCCCTTGCCGTGCTGGATGAGCACCAGCCCGATGACGCCGAGCCCCACCAGAATGTGGATCGTGAGGACCAGCGGAAAGAGGATTCCTTGCATGCGAGTTTTCCCAGCGGCGATCAGCCGGCCGCGCAGATGGCGAGAAAATCGGCGGCGACGAGGGCTGCCCCGCCGATGAGTCCGCCGTCGATGTCGGCCATGGCGAAGAGTTCCTTGGCGTTGCCGGCCTTGACACTTCCACCGTATAGGATTTGCAGGCCGGCGGCCACGGCGCCGTCATCCCGCGCCACGCGCGCGCGGATTGCGGCGTGCGCATCCTGGGCCTGCTGGGGGGTCGGGGTTTTTCCGGTGCCGATGGCCCAGACGGGCTCGTAGGCTACGACGGCACGGGCCAAAGCCGCCACCCCGCTCTTGGCGAGAACGGCCTCGAGTTGACGGGTCACCACTGCGTCCGTGATCCCGGCCTCCCGCTCGGCGAGCGTCTCCCCCACGCAAAGGATGGGCGTCACGCCCGCGCCGAGTGCGGCGGCGAACTTGTCGGCCACCAGTTGGTCGCTCTCCGCATGCAGCGTTCGACGCTCGGAGTGGCCCACGATGGCATAGCGGCAGCCGAAATCGACGAGCATCGCCGCGCTGACTTCGCCGGTATAGGCGCCCTGGGCATGGGCCGAGACATCCTGGGCGCCCCAGGCGACGTTGCTGCCGCCGAGAACGGATTTGGCCTGGGCCAGGTAGGGATAGGGAACGCACACCGCCACTTCGCAAGCGAGCGCGGCGGCGCCCGATTTCACGGCATCGAGCAGAGCAAGGTTATTGGCAAGGCTGCCGTGCATCTTCCAGTTGCCGGCGACGAACTTCCTGCGTTGGGCCATGGCAGTTCTCCGAGGTGACGGACAAAGCGGATGATTATAAAACCCGGCCGGCCAGGCGGTCAAACCGGACCCGGCCGTGCCGCACCGCGCGATGCCTCAGCCGAACCGGCCGGTGATGTAGTCCTCGGTCTGTTTCTTCTTCGGTTTGATGAATACCTCGTCCGTCACGCCGAACTCGACCATCTCACCCAGGTACATGTAGGCCGTGTAGTCGGAGATGCGTGCGGCCTGCTGCATGTTGTGCGTGACGATCGCGATGGTGAACTCGCTCTTCAGTTCCGAGATCAGTTCCTCGATGCGCATGGTGGAGATCGGATCGAGCGCCGACGTCGGCTCGTCGAGCAGCAGGACCTCCGGTTTCACGGCGATCCCGCGCGCGATGCAAAGACGCTGCTGTTGCCCGCCGGACAGGCTCATGCCGCTCTGGTTCAACTTGTCCTTCACCTCGTCCCACAAGGCGGCCTTGCGCAGGGCCCACTCGACACGGACGTTCATGTCCTCCTTCCCCATGCGCTCGTGAAGGCGCACGCCGAAGGCGATGTTTTCGTAGATCGACATCGGGAACGGCGTCGGCTTCTGGAAGACCATCCCCACCTTCGCCCGCAGCACGTTGACATCGGTGTCCCGGCCGAGGATGTCCCTGCCGTCCAGGAGCAGCCTGCCCGTGGCCTTCTGCTCCGGGTAGAGGTCGTACATGCGGTTCATGGTCCTCAGCAACGTGGATTTGCCGCAGCCGGACGGGCCAATGAAGGCCGTGACGCAGCGACGGTATATCTCCAGGTTGATGTTGGTCAGGGCGTGGAACTTGCCGTAATAGAAATTGAAATCCTGAAACGCCATCTGCACCTGGGGCTTCAGTTCGGATTCGATCTTCATGGGCTCGTCTTGATAGGAGGACACTGGCGACTCAACTCTTGTGTTTGTTCCGGAACAGGGCGCGCGCGGCGACGTTCAGGCCCAGGACGCCGAGGGTGATGATGAAGACTCCCGCCCAGGCGATCTCCTGCCAGTCCTTGAAGGGACTCATGGCGAACTTGAATATGGTGACCGGCAGATTGGCCATGGGTTCGTTCAGATCCAGGCTCCAGAACTGGTTGGAAAGCGCCGTGAACAACAGGGGCGCGGTCTCCCCCGCGATGCGGGCGACGGCCAGCAGGACACCGGTGATCACACCCGCCACCGATGCCTTGAGGGTCACCTTGAGAATGACGGTCCGCTTGGGGGCTCCGAGCGCGAAGGCGGCCTCGCGCAGGCTGTCCGGTACCAGCTTCAGCATGTTCTCCGTCGTGCTCACCACCACGGGAATCACGATCAGGGCCAGGGCGAACACCCCCGAGATGGCCGAGAACTTGCCCACCTGGGCGACGTACACGGCATAGACGAAAAGGCCGATGACGATGGATGGCGCGGAAAGCAGGATGTCGTTGATGAAGCGCGTCGTCCTCCCCAGCATGGTATGACGTCCATATTCGGCCAGATAGACGCCTGCCATGATGCCGATCGGTGTCCCGACGAGCGTCGCCAGACCGACGAGGATAACGCTCCCGACGATGGCGTTCAGGAGCCCGCCCTGGGCGCCGGGAGGCGGCGTCATCTTGGTGAACAGATCCGCCGAAAGCCCCAGTACGCCAAGTTCCAGCGTGGTCCACAAGATCCAGATCAGCCAGATCAGGCCGAAGGACATCGCCGCCATCGACAACGTAAGGGCGATGCGATTGACGAGTTTCCGTCGCGCGAGCAGGTTCATGGTCAGGTCTTCTTTCCTTCGTGGCGCGACAATCGCAGAAGGAGAAGCTTGGAAAACACCAGAACGGCCAGCGTGATCAGGAACAGGATCAGGCCCAGTTCGATCAGGGCCGCCGTGTAGATGCCCGGGGTCGCTTCGGCGAATTCGTTGGCCAAAGTGGAAGTGATGCTGTTTCCCGGTTCGTACAGGGACATGCTGTTCAGCAGATTGGTGTTGCCGATCACGAAGGTCACGGCCATGGTCTCGCCGAGCGCGCGCCCGAGCCCGAGCATGATGCCGCCGACCACGCCGACCTTCGTGTAGGGGAGCACGACGTTCCACACGACTTCCCAGGTCGTGGACCCGACGCCATAGGCGGACTCCTTGAGCATGGCCGGCGTCACCTCGAAGACATCGCGCATCACCGAGGCGATGAAGGGAATGATCATGATGGCGAGGATTACGCCGGCGGCAAGGATGCCTATTCCCAGCGGCGGGCCGGAAAACAGGGCACCGACCAGGGGGACGTGGCCGAGGGTTGCCGAGAGGGCGGGCTGGGCGTACTTCGCGAAGATCGGCGCGAACACGAGCAGGCCCCACATTCCATACACGATGGACGGGATCGCCGCCAGCAACTCGATGGCCGTGCCCAGCGGACGGCGCAGCCAGGCAGGGGAGAGTTCGGTCAGGAAGAGGGCGATCCCGAAGCTCACGGGCACCGCGATGAAGAGTGCGACCGCGGAGGTGGCAAGGGTTCCGTAAATCGGAATCAGCGCGCCGAACTTCTCCATCGGCGGATTCCAGTCCGTCGTCCACAGGAAGGAGAAGCCGAACCGCGCGATCGACGGCCATGCCCCGTAAAGAAGCGACACGATGATCCCGGCCAGCAGGACCAGCGTGAGAACCGCAAATCCGCGGGTCAGGTTGAAGAACAGGGCATCGCCGAAACGGCCCCTGCTCTCGCTCGGAGTGCTCATGAACGGAATTCGCCGGAAATATCGGAAGGCGGTCCGCACGCCGGTACGGACCGCCCCGGGGTCACTTCGCGGTCCAGACGGGTTTGCCGGCGCCGTCCTTCATGTTGCCCCATGCCGTATGGATCAACTTCACGAGACTGTCCGGCAGGGCGACGTAATCCAGGTCGTCGGCCATCTTGCCACCGTTCTTGAAGCTCCATTCGAAGAATTTCAAGGCCTCGGCGGCCTGGGCCGGCTTGTCCTGGACCTTGTGCATCAGGATGAAGGTCGCGCCGGTGATGGGCCAGGCGTCCTTGCCCCCCTGGTTGGTCAGGATCTCGCCGAAGGCCGACTTGTGCCAATCCGCCTGGGCGGCCGCGGCCTTGAACGTGAGGTCGTCCGGAGCCACGAAGCTGCCGGCCGCGTTCTGCATCACCGCGTGGGCCAGCTTGTTCTGTTTGGCATAGGCGTATTCGACGTAGCCGATGGCCCCCTGCACCCGCTGCACGAAGGCGGACACGCCCTCGTTGCCCTTGCCGCCCAGCCCGACCGGCCACTGGACCGCAGTTCCCTCGCCGACCTTGCCCTTCCATTCCTCGCTGACCTTGGAAAGATAATTGGTGAAGATGAACGTCGTGCCGGAGCCGTCCGCCCGCCGGACGACGGCAATGGCCTGGTCCGGCAGTTTCAAGTTGGGATTAAGTCCTGCGATGGCCTTGTCGTTCCACTTGGTGACCTTGCCGAGGAAGATGTCGGCGAGCACCGCGCCGTTCAGACGCATGTCGCCCGGCTTGATACCTTCGATATTGACGACGGGCACCACGCCGCCGATGACCGTCGGGAACTGCATCAGGCCGTCCTTGTCGAGGACCTCCTGTTTGAGCGGCATGTCGGAGGCGCCGAAATCGACCGTCTTCGCGGTGATCTGCTTGATGCCGCCGCCGGATCCGATGGACTGGTAATTGATCCTGTTGCCGGTGGCCTTCTGGTAGGCGTCGGCCCATTTCGCGTAGATGGGCGCCGGGAAGGAGGCTCCGGCGCCGGTGATTTCCGCGGCCGACACCAGGCCGGATACGGCCGCGCAGCCGGCCAGGGTCAGAGAAAGACAAGCGAGGCGGAGTCTGGAATACATGCTGTTCCTTGGGACGTTGTTTTGACCCGCGGAGTTTATGGCAGCTATGTGACACTCCCGTGACAGCCGGCGCCGCGCGGGAACGATCCGCCATGCGGGGAAGGCTGTGGCGGAAGCACTACAAGCGGGCTCCGGCACCGCTTCGCTCGCCCGCCCGGCGCAATTCCCATTGAGGACGGGGCCAGCCCGCGGGGCGTCGGGAACGCGCCTTGACCGGCAAGGAATCGTCGGCCGGTGGATAAATGTCTGCTCACCGCCGCCCCCCGGCGGTCCGCCGGACCGCCCGGGAAGATCATTACCCCGGCGATCGCACCGGGGCCTTGGCCAGTGCTGCCGCGAACCGGTCGCTGGCCGCCGCAGGAGCAATCCGTGTTCGAGTGCGGTCCGGCTGGGGACCGGCGGCAGGGCCGGCCGGATGCCGGCCGGGCCTCACTGCGCGGAATCACGCACCGCGGCGGCGATGGATTCCGCGGAGGACGTGACCAGGCCACCGTCTTCCCCCTCGACCATGACCCTGAGCAGCGGTTCCGTGCCGGACGGACGAAGCAACACCCGTCCGCGCCCGTCCAGCCGTTTTTCGACGGCGGCCACGGCCTCCGCGATCGCGGGGGCCGCCTTCCAGTCGAAGCCGGCGGACACCCGGACGTTGATGAGCTTCTGCGGATACATGGCCAGGTCGGCACAGGCGGTTTCCAGGGTTTCGTTCCGGTACCGCAGGGCTGCCAGGACCTGCAGGGCGGAAACGATCCCGTCGCCGGTCGTGTGCTTGTCCAGGCAGATCACGTGGCCGGAGTTTTCGCCGCCGAGCAGCCAGTCCTTCTCCTGCATCATCTCCAGCACGTAGCGATCACCCACCTTCGCCCGCCCGAAGGCAATACCGAGGCGACCCAGTGCGTGCTCGAAGCCCAGGTTGCTCATCAGCGTTCCGGCCACGCCGGCCACCGGCCCCCGGGTCAGGCGGTGGCGGGCGATGACATAGAGGAGTTGGTCCCCGTCGTAGAGGTTGCCGTGGCTGTCCGCCATCGCGACCCGGTCGCCATCCCCGTCCAGGGCGATGCCCAGGTCGGCCCGGTGTTGCAGGACCGTGCGGCGCAGGAATTCCGTGGCCGTCGCGCCGACGCCCTCGTTGATGTTCAGGCCATTGGGCGACGTTCCCACCGGAACCACCTCGGCCCCCAGTTCGTGGAAGACGGCGGGGGCCACATGGTAGGCCGCCCCGTGGGCGCAATCCACTGCGATGCGCAGGCCCCGCAGATCCAGTTCATTGGGGAAGGTGCCCTTGCAGAACTCGATGTAGCGTCCGGCGGCGTCGTCCACCCGCCTGGCCTTGCCGAGCTTTTCCGACTCCATGCAGCCCATGGGCTCGCCGAGCCGCTGCTCGATTTCCAGTTCCACCGCGTCGGGAAGCTTGGTACCGAGCGAGGAGAAGAATTTGATGCCGTTGTCGTCATAGGGATTGTGGGAGGCCGAGATGACGACACCCGCCTGCAGGCGCAGCGCCCGGGTCAGGTAGGCCACGGCGGGCGTCGGCATCGGCCCGCACAGCATCACGTCAACGCCGGCGGCGGCGAAACCCGCTTCCAGCGAGGCTTCCAGCATGTAGCCGGAGATCCGCGTGTCCTTGCCGATCAGGACGGCCGGCCTTTCGCCGGGAGGAAGCTGTTCCCGCGCGACCAGGGTGGTTCCGGCCGCGTAGCCCAGGCGCATCACGAAATCCGGCGTGATCGGCGTCTTGCCCACACGCCCGCGCACGCCATCCGTCCCGAAGTACTTTCTCGACATCGTCATTCCCCTTGTTCCATGGCCGCCAGCACGGCCAGTGCATCCTTCGTTGCCGCCACGTCGTGAACCCGCAGGACGCTCGCCCCGCCACGCACCGCCAGCAGCGCCGCCGCGGCGCTTGCCACCTGCCGGTCTGCCGCCGCGCGACCCGTCGCCGCCCCCAGCATGGACTTCCGCGACAGTCCGGCGAGCACCGGCAATCCCAGGTCGGCGAACTCGTCCAGCCGGCGGAGCATCTCCCAATTGTGCCGCACGGTCTTGCCGAACCCGAACCCCGGATCGACGAGCAACCGGTCCCGGGAAATCCCGGCATTCTCGGCGGCGCGCGCCCGTTCCGCCAGGAAGGCTTTCACGTCCCCCACCACGTCCCCATACACGGGGTCCTGCTGCATCGTGCGCGGCTCGCCGCGCATGTGCATCAGGCAGACCGCCGCGTTCGTCCGCGCGACGGCCTCGAGGGCGCCGGGCGCCCTGAGCGCCGAGATGTCGTTGATCAGGTCGGCGCCGGCCGCGACAGCGGCCTCCATGACCTCCGGACGGACCGTGTCGACGGAAATGGGCACGCCCAGTGCGACCAGACCCTCGACCGCCGCCAGAACCCGCGCCATTTCCTCGCCGGCCGGCACCGGCTCGGCGCCCGGTCGCGACGACTCGGCACCGATGTCGAGGATGCGGGCGCCCTCCTCGACCATGCGGCACGCCTGTGCGACAGCCCTTTCCACGTCGCTTCCGAGGCCGTCACCCGAGAAGGAATCGTCCGTGAGGTTGACGATCCCCATGATCAGGGGCTTCGACAGATCGAGCAGGAAACGGCCGCAACGCAGGGATGAGCGCATAAAACAAAGGCCGCGTCGCCGCGGCCCTTCCCGAAATTTCCGGGGATCAGGCGGGTGCCGCGGCCGTCGGCGCGGCGCCCGGCGAATTGTCGGTCGAAGAACGGTTCTGCGAGCCGGAGGGTTTCGGCGGGCGGGGAGGCCGTCCTTCCATGATGTCGTTGATCTGGTCCGCGTCGATGGTTTCCCACTCCAGCAGGGCCTTGGTCATGGCTTCGACCTTGTCCCGGTTGTCCTCGATCAGCCGCCGGGCCAGGCCGTACTGCTCGTCGATGATGCGGCGGATCTCCGCATCCACCTGCTGCATCGTGGCCTCGGAGACATTCTTGTGGGTGGTGATGGAACGCCCGAGGAAGATTTCGCCCTCCTCCTCGCCGTACACCATCGGGCCCAGATTGTCCGACATGCCCCACTGGGTCACCATGCGCCGGGCCAGGTCGGTCGCCCGCTGGAAATCGTTGGACGCGCCGGTGGTCATCTGGTCCATGAAGATCTCTTCGGCGATCCGGCCGCCGAACAGGACGGCGATCGTGTTGAGGAGCCGTGCCCTGTCCTGGCTGTACCGGTCCTCGGTGGGCAGCTGCATCGTCACGCCT
>DAOLKI010000088.1:0-8270 GCA_035331665.1 Rhodocyclaceae bacterium | reverse complement strand
GGGAGGGCGCCTCCTCGATGACCTTCTGGTGCCGGCGCTGGATCGAGCACTCCCGTTCCAACAGGTAGACCACGGTCCCGTGGGAATCGCCGAGCACCTGGATCTCGATGTGCCGGGGTTCCTCGACGTACTTCTCGATGAAGACCCGGTCGTCGCCGAAGGCATTCTTGGCTTCCGTCTTGCAGGATGCAAAGCCTTCATGGGCCTCCTGGTCGTTGAAGGCGACGCGCAGGCCCTTGCCGCCACCACCGGCCGAGGCCTTGATCATCACGGGATAACCGATGCCCTTGGCGATCTCCACCGCCTGCTCGGGCGTGTCGATGGGATCGTTGTAACCCGGAATGATGTTGACCTTGGCCCCCAGCGCCAGCTTCTTGGAGGCGATCTTGTCGCCCATCTTCTCGACCGAGTAATGCTTCGGGCCGATGAAGACGATGCCCTCCTCCTCGAGGCGGCGGGAGAACGCTGCATTCTCCGAAAGGAAGCCGTAACCCGGATGCACGGCCTCGGCGCCGGTCTGCTTGCAGGCGGCGATGATCCTGTCCGCGACGAGGTAGGACTCCTTCGAGGGCGGCGGGCCGATGCAGACGGCCTCGTCGGCCATGGAGACGTGCAGGGAATCCTTGTCGGCCTCGGAATACACGGCGACGGTCGCAATGCCCATCCTGCGGGCGGACTTGATGACGCGGCAGGCGATCTCGCCGCGATTGGCAATCAGAATCTTCTTGAACATGGACTCAAAACCTTTCACCGCCGAGCCACGAAGGCCTCCAACCGGCGCCAAGGACGGCGACAGCCGGAAAACGGTTTCCTTGGTGCATCCTGGGGCTCTCGGGGCCTTGGTGGTTGAAAATCGGCATCAAAGTTGGCATCAAAGCGGAATGTTCCCGTGCTTGCGCCACGGGTTCTCGATCTTCTTGTTGCGCAACATGACCAGCGACCGGCAGATGCGCTTGCGGGTTTCGTGGGGCTGGATCACGTCGTCGATGAAACCGCGGGCGCCGGCCACGAAGGGATTGGCGAACTTGGCCTTGTATTCCGCCTCGCGCGCCGCCAGCTTGGCCGGGTCGCTCTTGTCCTCCCGGAAGATGATCTCCACCGCGCCCTTCGGGCCCATGACCGCGATTTCCGCGGTCGGCCAGGCGAAGTTCACGTCGCCGCGCAGGTGCTTCGAGGCCATCACGTCGTAGGCGCCTCCGTAGGCCTTGCGGGTGATCACGGTGATCTTCGGCACCGTGCATTCCGCGTAGGCATAGAGCAGCTTGGCGCCGTGCTTGATGATGCCCCCGTACTCCTGGGAGGTCCCCGGCATGAATCCCGGCACGTCCACGAAGGTGATGATCGGGATGTTGAATGCGTCGCAGAAGCGCACGAAGCGGCCGCCCTTGATGGAGGACCGGATGTCGAGGCAGCCGGCCATGACCATGGGCTGGTTCGCGACGATGCCCACGGTCTGGCCCTCCATCCGCGCGAAGCCGATGACGAGGTTCTTCGCGTGGTCGGGCTGCAGCTCGAAGAAGTCCGAATCATCGACGACCTTGATGATCAGCTCCTTGATGTCGTAGGGCTTGTTCGGATTGTCGGGCACCAGGGTGTCCAGGCTCATGTCCAGCCGTTCCGCCGGGTCCCGGGTCTCCCGGATCGGCGGCTTCTCGCGGTTGTTGACCGGCAGGTAGTTGATGAAACGCCGCAGCATCAGCAGCGCGTCCACGTCGTTTTCGAAGGCCAGGTCGGCCACGCCGGACTTCGTCGTGTGGGTCACCGCGCCGCCCAGTTCCTCGGCGGTCACTTCCTCGTGGGTCACCGTCTTCACCACCTCGGGCCCGGTGACGAACATGTAGGAGGTGTCCTTCACCATGAAGATGAAGTCGGTCATCGCCGGGCTATAGACGGCACCGCCCGCGCAGGGCCCCATGATCAGGGATATCTGGGGAACGACGCCGGAGGCCATCACGTTGCGCTGGAATACGTCGGCATAGCCGGCCAGGGCCGCGACGCCCTCCTGGATGCGTGCGCCGCCCGAGTCGTTGAGCCCGATCACGGGGGCCCCGACCTTCATGGCATGGTCCATGATCTTGCAGATCTTTTCGGCGTGGGCCTCCGACAGGGCGCCGCCGAAGACCGTGAAGTCCTGGGAAAAGACGAACACCATGCGGCCGTTCACCGTGCCGTAGCCCGTCACGACCCCGTCCGACGGGATCTTGGTCTCGCCCATTCCGAAGTCGGAACACCGATGCTCCTTGAACATGTCCCATTCCTCGAACGTCCCCTCGTCGAGGAGCAGTTCGATGCGCTCCCGGGCGGTGAGCTTGCCCTTCGAGTGCTGGGCATCTATGCGGCGCTGTCCTCCCCCCAGGCGCGCCAGGTCGCGTTTTTCGTCGAGTTGCCTGATGATTTCCTGCATGAGCTTCCACTCCTGAACATGGTCTTACACGAATTCTTCCTGCTTCCCGCGCGCCCGGCTTTCCGCCGGGCGGCGGAATTCAACGCAACAGCGCCACATACACTCCGGCGAGGATGGCCGTCGTGATGACGCCGCTGATATTGGCGCCCAGTGCATGCGGCATGATCATGACGCCGGGATTGGCTTCGGTGGCGATCTTCTGCACGACCTTGGCCGTCGTCGGAACGCAGGATACGCCGGCGATGCCGATCATGGGGTTGTACTTCCCCCGGTACCAGAAATACAGGACGTACCCGCCTATGATGCCTCCGATGCCCGAGAGCAGCAGCGCCAGGCACCCGAGGAGGAGCAGCTTGAGCACCACCGGATCGAGCAGCGTGCTCGCCTCGCAGAGGATGCCCAGGGTCAGCCCAAGGAAGAAGGTGGCGCCGTAGAGGAAGGTTTCGCCGATGAGGTTCTGGAAATTGACCAGGCCGCTCTCGCGCACGGCGACTCCGACGAACAGCGACAGGAACAGGGGCGCCGCGACGGGGAACAGCAGGCAGAGCAACGTGCAGATGGCCACGGCGAATACCAGTTTCTGGCCGGAAGTGATCTTCGGCCCATCGCCGACCGGCATCGGAATGCCACGCAGGCGCTTCGGGATCAGCAGCTTGATCAGGTACGGATATCCGCCGTAGGTGAGCCCGAGGTACAGGTAGCCGACCACCGTGATGGGCACGAACAGGTGCTTCGCCAGGACGAGCGAGGTGAACAGCACCATGGGACCGTCGGCCCCGCCGATCATGGCGACGGAGGCGGCCTCCTTCTCGGTCATCCCCAGTGCCACTCCGATCGGGAAGACCAGGATCGTGCCGAGTTCCGCGAACAGCGCCAGGACCATGCTCTGGAATGGGCGCGCCATCACGAATCCCACGTCCAGGAGGACGCCGATTCCCATGAAGACCAGGCAGGCGATGAGGCCGTTGCTGAACATCAGGGTGTAAATGGGCTGCACCCAGTCGATCTGGAGGATGTTCACCACGTCGTCGGTGCGGGTCACCAGGGGATCGACGAACAGGGTGCCCGTCTTGCCTCCTTCGAACACGAGCACACCGGCGTTCACCGCCGACATTCCCAAACCCATGGGTATCATGAGCAAGGGCTCCAGGACTTCCTTCTTGCCCAGATAGACGAGCAGAAAGCCCAGCAGCATCAGGACGACGCGGCCGATGGCCACCTGGGGATCCTGCGTGAACAGGGTCCCGATGCCCTGGAACAGGTCGAGAAACCCGAGACCGTTCATGGCGGGTTCACCCGACAACGACCAGAACCTGGCCGGCATCCACCGCTTCGCCGACCTTCACCCGGATTGCTTCGACCTTGCCGCCCCGGGGGGCGATCATCGGCGTCTTCATCTTCATGGCCTCGATCACCACGACCTTGTCGCCTTGATTCACCGGCTGCCCGACGGTGACCAGGATCGACTCGACCACGCCGCCGAGGGTGCTCGTGATGTCGCCGGGACCGGCCGGCCCCTTCGGGGCGGCCGTCGGGGGCGGCGGGGAGGCCACGGGCGGCGCGGAGACCGGAACGCTCATGCTTCCCGGCTTCGGGTAGAGATGCCCGCTGCCTTCGCTCTGATCCTCGACGGTCACCTGGTACTCCCGACCATCCACCGTAATGCGGAATCGACGTTCCATGTTGTCCTCTCCCTTTGTCAGTGACGCGGATGGTGCTCGACGCCGTGCGAACCATGGTGGGCCTGGCGCCCCTCGGCCAACCAGCCGGTATGCCGCCGGCCCTCTTCTATATGCACGATGCGATGCCCGCCCAGGACGGCGGCCAGCGCGGCCGCGATGGCCGCCACGTGTTCCGGGGGCGGACCATCCGGCGCCACCTGCTGCGGCAGGACCGTGGTAGCGGACCGCGCGGCCGGTTTCGCCTCCAGGCGCCCGAGGGCGGCAACGATGCCGCGGATGACCACGGCGATCACCATCGATACCGCGACGGCGATCACCGAGATCGAAAGGGTGGTGGAAAGGACGTCCGTCATGGCCTGGCCTCCGTCACAGCGGGATGTTGCCGTGCTTCTTGGCCGGACGCAGCTCGCGCTTGTCCAGCATCTTGCGCAGCGAGAGGGCCAGGACGCCCCTGGTCTCCGCCGGCTCGATGACGTCCGTGATGTACCCGCGCCCGGCGGACAGGTAGGGCGAGGCGAACTCCGCCCGGTATTGCGCCACCAGCTCGGCCTTCTTGGCCTTCTTGTCCTCGGCCTCGGCGAGTTCCTTCCGGTACAGGATATTGACGGCCCCTTCGGCGCCCATCACGGCGATTTCCGCGTTCGGCCAGGCATAGACGAAGTCCGCGCCCATCTCCTGGCTGCACATGGCGAGATAGGAGCCGCCGTAGGCCTTGCGCAGGATGATGGTGATCTTGGGGGTCGTGCAGGAGGCATAGGCGAACAGCATCTTGGCGCCGTGCCGGATGATGCCGCCGCGTTCCTGTTCGACGCCGGGCAGGAAGCCAGGCACGTCCACCAGCGTCACCAGGGGGATGTTGAAGACGTTGCAGAAGCGGATGAAGCGGGCCCCCTTGTCGGCGGCGTTGAGGTCCAGGGCCCCGGCCATCTCGGTGGGCTGGTTGGCGACCAGCCCGACGACGACGCCCTCGATGCGGGCGAGGCCGACGATGATGTTGCGGGCGAAGGCCGCATGGACCTCGAGGAACTCGCCGTTGTCCACCAGGCGGCCGATGATCGTGCGCACGTCCATGGGTTCCGCGGGATCGTTGGGGATCAGGTCGTTCATCCCCTCGTCGCGGGTCAGCGCGATATCGGTATGAAGTTGGTGCGGAGGATCCTCGGTGTTGTTCGACGGCAGATAGGACAGGATCTGCTTGACGATGGCGATGGCGTGGCCCTCGTCCTCGGCCACGAAATGAATGTTGCCGCTGACGCTGGCATGCATTTCGGCCCCGCCCACCTCGTCCATCGTGGTCGCCCTCCCGGTGACGGCCTTGATCACCTCGGGTCCAGTGATGAACATCTGCGCATTGCGCCGCGTCATGACGATGAAATCCATCAGCGCCGGCGAATAGGAGGCGCCGCCCGCGCAGGGGCCGCAGATCACGGCGATCTGGGGCACGACGCCGGACATGAGGACGTTCTGGTAGAACACGTGGCCGTAGCCGGAAAGGGCGTCGACCGATTCCTGGATGCGGGCGCCCCCGGAGTCCTTGAAGGCGACCAGGGGAATGCCGGTCTTGGTCGCGAATTTCATCAGTTCGACGATCTTCTGGGCGTGCATCTTGCCCAGGGTGCCGGCGGCGACGGTGAAGTCCTGGCTGAACGCCGCGACGAGCTGGCCGTCGACGTATCCGGTGCCGGTCACCACGCCGTCCGCCGCGAGTTCCTTGTTCTGCAGACCGAAGCCGCACTCGCCGTGGCGGACATGCATGCCCACCTCCTGGAAGGTATCCGGCTGGAAGAGTGCCGCGAGCCTGTCGCGGGCCGTCATCAGCCCTTTTTCGCGCCGCTCCTTCAGTTTGTCCTCGCCACCCCCGGAAGTCGCGGCGGCACGTTTGCGGCGCAATTGCTCGATCGCTTTGGCTGACAAGGTCATCGGTCTCTCCCTTAGGTGCGCGTGGCCGCGTCGTTCAAAAGAACCTGTTCAATTGATTCAGAAGTCGGTGAGCGGCGGCCGTGGGTGTGGTCTCTCCGGCCGCTACCGCACGCGTCACTTCCGGCAATCCCGCCTTGATGCCTGGATGTTCGCGGAAGCGGTGGCGCAGCCCCGAGTCTATGAGCTCCCACATCCAGGCGGTCGCCTGGCGGCGCCGGCGGCCCTCGAATTCTCCCGCCGCCGCCATCGCCTGCCGGTAATGTTCGACCGTCGCCCACACTTCACTGATGCCGGTGCCCTTGGCCGAGCTGACCTTCAATACCGGCGGCCGCCAGTGCTCGGAACTCGGCCGCAACAGGGCGAGCGCGGACTTCATCTGGGCGGCCGCCAGGTTGGCCGCGTGCGGATCGATGTCCGTCTTGTTGAAGACGACCACGTCGGCCAGTTCGATGATGCCCTTCTTGATGGCCTGCAGATCGTCCCCGGCATTGGGGAGTTGCAGAACCACGAAGATGTCGGTCATCCCGGCAACGGCCGTTTCCGACTGGCCGACACCCACGGTTTCGACGACGATCACGTCGAAGCCTGCTGCCTCGCAGAGAAGCAGCGCTTCGCGGGTCTTCTCGGCCACGCCGCCCAGGGCGCCGGCGGATGGGCTCGGCCGGATGAAGGCCTCTTCGCGTCGGCACAGTTCCTCCATGCGGGTCTTGTCGCCGAGGATGGAACCGCCCGACACCGTGGATGACGGATCGACGGCCAATACGGCCACCCGGTGCCCGGCCGCGATGAGTTGCAGGCCCAGCGTCTCGATGAACGTGGACTTGCCCACGCCGGGCACCCCGGTGATGCCGACGCGGATGCTGTTGCCGGTATGGGGCAGCAGGGCATCCAGCACGGCTGCCGCGCGCAACTGGTGGTCGGGCCGGGAGGATTCGGCCAGGGTGATCGCTCTTGCCAGAGCCCGCCGCCGTCCGCCCAGGACCCCCTCGATCAGATGGGCGTCCTCCGCGCCGACGCCCAGTTCGGCCACCGGATGCATCCTGGCGGATCCTCAGGCCGTCGCGGGCAGGCGGGCGGCGCGGATGGCGCGGAGCACGTCCTGGGCAGCCTTGGGAATCGGTGTGCCCGGGCCGAAGACCCCTTTGGCACCGGCCTGGAACAGGAAATCGTAGTCCTGGGCGGGCACCACGCCGCCCACGAACACGACGATGTCCTCGGCGCCTTCCTTCTTCAGAGCCTCGATGAGCTGTGGCACCAGGGTCTTGTGGCCGGCGGCCAGCGTGGACACGCCAATGGCATGCACGTCGTTCTCGACGGCCTGTCTGGCCGCCTCGGCGGGCGTCTGGAACAGGGGACCCACGTCCACGTCGAAACCCAGGTCGGCGAATGCGGTGGCCACCACCTTGGCGCCCCGGTCGTGGCCGTCCTGTCCCAGCTTCGCGACCATCATGCGCGGCCGGCGGCCTTCCGCCGCCGCGAATTCCTCGACGAGTTGCTTGATCTCGGCAATGGGCCCGCCCTCTCCGAAGGCGGAGGAATAGACGCCGGATACCATCTGAGCGGTCGCCCGGTGGCGCCCCCAGACTTTCTCCAGCGCATCGGAGATCTCGCCCACGGTGGCGCGCAGGCGGGTGGCCTGGATGGTCAGTTCGAGCAGGTTGCCCTGGCCGGACCCGGCCGCGGCGGTGAGCACGGCGAGAGCCTTCTCGACCGCAGCCTGATCACGGCTCGCGCGGATCTTCTGGAGCCGCGCGACCTGGGCCTCGCGTACCGCCGAATTGTCGATTTCGCGGATCTCGATGGGCTCCTCCTTCGCCAGGCGGTATTTGTTGACGCCGACGATGACCTCCTTGCCCGAGTCGATGCGGGCCTGCTTCTCCGCCGCGCTGGCCTCGATCTTCAGCTTGGCCCAGCCGGAGTCGACGGCCTTCGTCATGCCGCCCATCTTCTCCACTTCCTCGATGATTCCCCAAGCCATGTCCGCCATGTCCTGGGTCAGCTTTTCCATCATGTAGGAGCCCGCCCAGGGGTCGATGACCTGGCAGATGTGCGTCTCTTCCTGGATCAGGATCTGGGTGTTGCGGGCGATGCGGGCGGAATGGTCGGTCGGCAGGGCGATGGCCTCGTCGAAGGAATTCGTGTGCAGGGACTGGGTACCCCCGAACACGGCCGCCATGGCCTCGATGGCCGTGCGCACCACGTTGTTATGGGGATCCTGCTCGGTCAGCGACCAGCCCGAGGTCTGGCAATGGGTGCGCAGCATC
>DAOLKI010000087.1:0-8273 GCA_035331665.1 Rhodocyclaceae bacterium | reverse complement strand
GGGCGGCACAAAACGCCGCCCAGCACGCCAGCAGCAACGACAGTAGGATTCGCATGCCGGCAGTTTAGCCAGCCTTTTGCTCCATCGCCTTCTTGCGCCGCTCCTCGCGCAACTTGCGAATCATCGACACATCCGCGGCCATGTCGAGGTAGGAATGCTTCAGCGCCTCGTCGAAATTGCCCAACGTGCCGCCGTGTTTAGCCTGAAACTCCTTCGCGACGTCGGCCGAGGCAAAGGAGTGCTTGCTGCGCTTGGTCATTGCGTGCTTGAGGTCGGCGCCGATCAGATACGTCAGCTTGTCCACCGGCAGCAGCGGGCGCGGCTCGGCCGCGCTGCCGTAATCCGGCCCCCAGATCGCTTTCGGCTCGCGGTCGATGTTGACACCCAGGCTCAGTGCCAGACAATGGATCGAACACACGCCATCGACCAGGTCGTCGCTGTACTGCACGAGCATGCGCGCCCGGTGGTGCTCCTTGCGGTCCATGCCGCAGTAGGGGCACTTGCCGTACTTGTCCAGTTCGTTCTGCATCGGGTTGGCGTCGGCCGGCTTCCTGGGCACGAACTGGGCGGGGGTCCCGTCGGTGGGGCAGGCCTGCTGGGCGGCGGCCGCTCCGGCGGCCAGGCCGGCGCTGGCGAGCAGGGAGAGTTTCAGCATGTCGCGGCGTTGCATCGCAGTCTCCTGGAAGCGTTGGTGTGCGCTGCAATATTAGTCGCCGCGAATGTCCCTGTCCTGCGACCGATTGACGCAGGCTTCATGCCACCAGGGAATGCGTCACCGGGAAGAACCGAACGCCGGACCACGGGGTCGAGATCCCCAGCGCGACCACGAACAGCGCCGCCCCCTTCTGCAGCTGGCCGCGCAGCTGCGGGCCGAG
Source organism: Rhodocyclaceae bacterium (assembly GCA_035331665.1). GTDB lineage: Bacteria > Pseudomonadota > Gammaproteobacteria > Burkholderiales > Rhodocyclaceae > JAEUNJ01. Next base: position 7,398 of record DAOLKI010000087.1, on the reverse strand, counting down.
CCTGCCGAACAGCACCGATGCGCACAGCATGGACGGCGGCGTGCCGGCGCCGAAGGCGAGCATCAGCAGCATCCCCTCGGGCGGCGCTGGCGCCGTCGTCGTCTGGAAGGCCATGGTCATGGAGCAGGGCATCATGCCGTTCACGGCACCGCTGAGCGCGGCGCCCAGGACGGGGCCCTGCCGCCGGGGCGGCCGGGGCGTCGCCCGCCGCAGCCTCCGTCTCGTGGGCCTCGGCGGTGGGGTCGTCCAGGTTCTCCTTCTGGTGCAGCACGCAGTCCTTGCCCATGCCGGCGGCCTTGGACAGGGCAAACACGGTCTCCTTCTCGTACTTGCGCAGCAGGTAGCCGGCGGCGGTTCCGCCGGCCAGCAGCACCAGGGGGTTGCGCAGCAGGGCCGCGCCGAGGGGCCCCCGACCGGCCGCGAAGCCGGTGGCCGCCATCATGTCGCCCTGGGCCACCGGATTGCGCATCGCGTGGGGCATCCGGCGGGCCGCCTCTTCCATCATCATTCCGTTCATGGCTTGCTCCTTTCGGCTTCGCCGGTGGAATTTCCGTCGCCCGGTGCCCGCCGGTGGCCGAGCGGGTTCAACATCAGGCAGATGCCGCGGCAGTCCTCGCAGCAGAACTGCCACGCCTGGCCGGCGTTGTCCGCCGGGAAAGGCTGCGCGCCCAATTCGAGGCCGCAGAGGTCGCAGGGGCGGGTCATGGCAGCCTTTGCAACACGTGGCGCTCGAAGGTGGCTGCGTCGGCCTTCCCCACCAGCGTGCCGCGCACGATGCCGCGCGCATCCACGAAATGGGTCGTGGGCAGGCCGACGACGCCGTGGCTGCGGGCCATGGCCGACTTCTCGTCGAGCAGCACCGGATAGCCGACGCCGACTTTCGCGGCGAAGGCGGCCACCGTCTTCACGTCCTGGCCGGCGTTGATGGCCAACACCTCCAGCCCCTGGGTACGGCGGCGGCGCCAGAGGGCGTCGGTGGCTGTCATCTCCCCTGCGCAGAACCGGCACCCGTCCGCCCGGCAGCGGATCACCAGGGGCCGGCCCGCGAAGGCAGCCGGGTAATGCGCCGGCGCTCCGTCCATGCGGTAGGTTTGGAAGGTCGGCGCGATGGCGCCGACGTTGAGTTTCGACGCCGGCGCGCCGCCGCAGGCGGCGCGGAGCGACAGGCAGAGCAGGGGTGCGGCGGTTCGCATGGAATTCCATGACAGGCGGGCGGCTGATATTGCCCAACGCCTTGCGGCATAACGCCGCCGGCGGCAACGGGTCGCACCCCGCGGCCCCTGCGACTCATCCGATCAGGATCAGGTTCGAGCGCCAGATCATCGCCGTGGCAACGGCGGCGAAGAGCAGGAACCCGAGCCCCGCGATGCCGGCCAGGCGTCCGGTGAGCGCCGGGGCCAGGTGACGCAGGCTGGCCTTGCGGCCGCAGAGTTGCACCGCCCCGGCCGCAAGGCCCGCCGCCGTGGCCAGGAACAGCGGGATGTAGAGTGCATAGCCCTGGTGGCCGTACTCGGGTTTCAGGATGCAGAACGGGCAATGGTGGTGCGGGTGCTCATAGAGATACAGGGAAAGGAAGGAGAGGATGCCGGCGATCGCCGCTCCGAAGGCGGCCGCGGAGGCGACCGCCAGCAGGGGCCCGGAACGCCGGCGCAGCCAGCCGTGGGCGGAGATGCCGACGGCCAGGGCCAGGGCCCCGTAGAAACCCCACAGGGCGGGCACCGGCGGCAGGGCGGTCAGGTCGCCGGACAGTCCCTTGCTGTCCGCCGAGAAGAGGCTGCCGCAGCAGGAGGTGATGACGTCGGCCCGCAGGCCGAGGAAGTAGGCGAGCTGGAGGGCGAAGGTGGCCGCAAGCAGCGGCCCGAAGGCGAGGAAGAGGGCGTACTTCAGGCGCACCAGCGGGTAGTCCCGGGCCTGGTTGTCGAGGTGGTTGATGGCCAGCCACACGGCGGCCAGGAAAAAGAGCGCCACCTGCGCCCCCAGGGCCGGGAAGCCCCAGGGATTCACGTTCAGGGTGCCGACGGCGCACATGGCGCCGACGAACATGACGGCCATGGCATCGGCATTGAGGACGAAGAGCAGCAGGGCGAGGAGCTGGGCGGCAAAGACGAAGGCAAGCAGCGTGGAGAAGAGGTAGGTGCGCCGCTCCAGCACCAGTTGCAGCTCGCTGCCGCTGCCGCCGTCCCAGCGTCGGATCACCTGCACCGCGAAGGGCGAGGCGGCCAGCAGCATCAGGACGCCCAACCCGGAGGCGAGCAGGATGGCGATGACGGTCGGATGGAAGAGCACGGTACGGCCTCAAGGGGGCACGATGCGCCCGTCGCGCAGCGCGACGACCCGGTGCACCGCCGCGGAACCGGTGACCAGCGGGTCGTGGCTGGTCAGGATCACCGTGCGGCCCTCCGCGTGCAGTTCCTCCAGGATGCCCATGAACGCCTTCGCCAGCACCGTGTCCAGGTTGGCCGTGGGCTCGTCGGCGATGACGATCTCCGGGTCGTTGATCAGGGCACGGGCGATGGCCACCCGCTGCTGTTCGCCGCCGGACAGCCACTCCACCCGGGCGTCCCGCCGCTCGCCCAGGTGCAGGCGGGTGAGCAGCGCCTCGGCCCGCTCGCGCAGGTTCCGGCGGGCCGGGCCCAGCGGGTAGGCCGGCAGCATCACGTTGTCGAGGGCGGAAAGGCCGCGGATCAGGTTGAACTGCTGGAACACGAAGCCGAAAGTGCGCCGGCGGATCTCGGTGAGGAAGCGTTCGGGCAGGCCGGAGATGTCCTCGCCGCGCAGCCGCACCCGGCCCGCGGTGGGCCGGGCCAGGCAGCCGATCAGGGTAAGCAGGGTCGTCTTGCCCGAGCCGCTGGGGCCGGCCAGCGCCGTCACCTGGCGGCCGGCGAGGAAGAGGTCGATGCCGTCCAGAGCCCGGTACTCGTTGTGCCGGCCCTGGTTGAACACCTTGCGGATGGCGGACAGTTCGATCATGCGGAAGAGAGCGGTTGAACCGAAGCGCCACAGAGTCCGCAGAGGAAAATCGGATACTTGTCGGGATTGTCGTACGCACCCGATGGCTGGCGCGAACACCACACGCAAGTCCCTGATGTCTTGCATATCTCTGCGTCTCTGTGCCTCTGTGGCGAGGTCTTCAGGATCATTGCCGCATCACCGCATCGGGATCTGTCACGGCGGCGCGCCAGATCGGCACCAGCACCGCCGCCGTGTACGGAAAGACCGTGAAGAAGAAGAGCGTCGCCACCTGCAGTCCGTCGATGGCGGGCACCAGGTCGAAGCGGGGGTAGAGGACGGACCAGCCCTTCAGCACCGGTTCGAAAAGGGGCGCGCCGAGGCGGAAGACGTGCAGGTAGGCGGCCACGTAGCCGGCCAGGAAGGCGGTGCCGGAAATCAGCGCGCCTTCCCAGAACTTCATCAGGATCACGTCGCCGGTCTCCCAGCCGACCGCCTTCAGGATGCCGATCTCGCGCCGCTCCTCGGCCGAGAGGCCCGAGGCCTTCTCCCAGGCCAGGATGGCGAACGCCAGCAGGGCGCCGGAAAGGACCACCAGCACCAGGCCCTCGCGCCAATCCAGGATGGAAGCATAGGTGCGCAGCACCTCCTCGCGCAGGATGGGCCGCGAGTCGGGCAGCGCCGCGGCGACCTTCGCCGCCACGGTGCGCACCTCCTGCGGGTTGGCCACCGACAGGACGACGTCCGTGTAATGGCCGGCCGGGTAATCGAAGAAGGCCCGGAAATCCTCCTCGTGCATCAGCACCAGGTCGGCGCTCATCAGTTCCGTCGACACGGGCAGCACGTCGGCCACGGTGAAGGAGAAGAGCTTTCCCGAGTAGGCGCGGAAGGAGATGCCGTTCTGCCGGGCGAGGCCCCGCTCGCGCTCCAGGGCCGGGCCGACGACCAGGGTACCGCGCGCCACCCGGTCGTCCGGGGGCACCATGAAGGTGTAATTGGCCTTCAGCACCGGGTCGTAGTAATAGCCCCACAGGCGACCCTCCCGCTTCTGGACGCCGCGGATGCGGCCCATCCGTTCCGGGTAGCCGGGCGGGATCAGGTCGTGCCGGCCCGCCACCAGCCGCTGCACGATGACCTCCGGCGAATGGGCGAGCACCGCCGCCGCCTCCCGGCGCAGGGCCTGGGTATAGAGGGCCACGGAAGCGAGGACGAACACCAGGGTGGCATAGACGAGCCACAGGCCCAGGTTTTTCGTCTTGCGGCGGGCCAGGGACCCGACGGTGAAGTCGATCAGCCAGGCCTGGCGGGCGAGCCATGCCTTCATGGCGGCGCCTCGCGCGCCGGGGGCGCCATGCCGGGGGGCGGCACCACGCTGCCGCTGGGGAAGTGCTCCAGGGCCAGCGGGTGGTCCTGGAAGGCGGAATGGAGGTCGGCCTGGGACAGGTGGCGGGCGTAGCGCGCCTCCGTGAAGACGGCGGGGTCCGTGAGGCCCAGCCGGGCCGTCAGCCGCTGCCTCTCGACCCGGTCCGGCAGGCGGGCGACGGAGAGCCGGGCGGCGTCCGCGAAGGTGGCGGCAAAGGCGGCGCCCAACAGGGTGACGAAGACGATCACGACGAGGACGGGCCGGGGGGCGGGCATCGCGTCACGCGGCGGGCAGGGGCCTCGTCGCGGTGGTACGGGATTGCGCAGCGGCAATGCAGCGGGGTCTTCCGCCTCGCCCCTCGCCCGATCGTCGGGTCGCGGCGGCGGCCGCCGCGAGCCGGCGGCGGGCTCGGGAGAGCGTGATGGGCGGGTGCTGGTGCGGCACGGTGCGACGGTGCCCGGCGAAGGTACCGGGCGGTGAGGGTATGCCGGAATCGAGGTCCGGCGCCGGGAAAGGGATCAGAGGCGGTTCGCCGTCCTCATCAAGGCGCCGCGCAGGGCGATGGTCAGACTGGAACCCAGGCCGACCCGCTGGGCCACGGCGGGCAGGATGATCAGCGACGCGAGGGCGAATCCGGCGCCCGGCAACCGGGACGTCATTTCGGATTTCCGCGGGTTCTGAACGTTCATCGCCGGCGCTCCCTCGTCCTGCGTGTTCGTGGCCGGGATACTACGCCGCGCCATCCACCGGCCGCTGCGACATGATGTCGCAGCGTTGGCGGCCGGGCCTGCGGAGGACTCGAAGGGGATTGTCCTGCCGGAACGGCGAACGGGGCCGAGGCCCCGTCCGGGAATGGCCGCTGGGGACTTTCCTACGCGTTGCGGCGGCGGGCGGCCCGTCCGATCAATGCCAGGCCGGCCAGCATCATGGCATAGGTTTCCGGCTCCGGAACGGGTGCCATGAGGGGTTGGTCCGCGTTGAAGCCCGCGATCTGCTCGCCCAGGTAGTCGCCGACGTATTCGTTCAACGTGTTCCCGGTCGGGAATTGCTCCTTGATCGGATCCACGAAGCCGTCGTCGTCGAATTTGCCCAGGTAACGGAAGAACTCGTAACGGATCACCACGGACTTGTCGGCCGCATTCATGCCGACGGCCTTGCTGACCTCGTCCACCATTCCGGGCTGCAGGACCTGCCATTCGATCTCCGTCTCCCTCTTGTCGTTGAGGGCGGCGATGGCGTCCTTGGCGAATGCGTTCCTCCCGCCCATCAGGTCATTGACGTCGACGTTCTCCTCCATGCTGGTCGTCACGATCTTTACCCAATAGGCATTGTCTTCCCGCTTCGGCTTCACGTCGGGCACGCCCACGATCACTGCCACCGGCGCGGGAGCCGCTGGGGTCGGAGGCGTGAAGGTGACGGAGGGAATGGCGGTGGACACCGGCGTGAGGGCCCCGGTGTTGCCCGGATCCACCAGCCACTTGTAGGTCGTGCGGGTGGGATTGCCGTAGGTGCTGACCCCGAAGTGGTCGCAGGGCACGTTCGGGTAGCCCACATTGCCGAAGGACCAGCAGCTTTCCCCCGGTGTGCTGAAGGTGCCGCTGGCCGTGCCCACGCTCCATGCGCCTGCCGAGAAGGCGGCCTGGTAGGTGATCCGCACGCCGGTCACCGCGCCCACCCCGTTGACGACGTTGTTCACGGTCGGGATGCCGTAGCGTTCCACGTCGCCCGGCGATGCCGTGCCGAAGTTGCGGTTCAGGCCGAATACGTCGACCACCTGGCTCTTGTCTATCCCTTCCAGTTCGATCTCGAATCCATGCGCCTCGTAGCCGGTATCGTTGACCACGTCGAAATTGGCCAGCGAGCCGAATACGCCGGCATGCGCCATGGAGAGCGAGCATCCCAGAAGGCCGGCGACGGCCTGCGCGATTACCTTCGACCTGCGATTCGTATCGGACATCTTCGATTCCCCCAAGCGTGAAATACTTCACGGTGTAAAAATTTCCCACAGAGTATCCGCTGATCGGTCGCGGGGCAATAGTCCGTTCGGACTAATGCGGGATCGGACGGCGACATGGTCCCCGCGCCCGCCACCCGTACCGGACAAGGCCGCCGCCTTTCCTCGTTGCCTTGCGGCGCGGTGACCGCACGAGGAAGTGAGGTGAATCGCGTCCAATCAACAGGTTGCGAATCCTCGACACGCGTTGGCAGAAGGGTTTGACAAATATCGGAGGGCGCCTAGAATGTAAGTAATTCATTACTTTCTAATTTGCCGTGACTTCCGTTCCGTCCCCCCGGGCGAGCACCGATCAACGCCAGCGGGAGATCGTCGAAGCCGCCCTGCGCCTGGCCCGTCATGCCAGTCCGGACGGCATCACCACCCAGGCCATCGCCGACGAGATCGGTATCACCCAGGGGGCCCTGTTCCGCCATTTCCCGACCAAGGACGCCATCTGGGCGGCGGCCATCGCCTGGGTGAAACGCAACCTGCTGGCGACCCTGGACGATGCGGCCGGGCGCGCGACTGCGCCCCTCGACCGCCTGGAAGCCCTGTTCATGGCCCACGTCCGCTTCGTCTGGGAACGCCCGGCCGTGCCGCGGCTGATCTTCCATGAACTGCAACGCCCGGAGGCCTCGCCCCTGCGCGCCGAGGTGAAGTCCATCCTCGAGGCCTACCGGCAACGGGTCGTGGGCGCCTTGCAGGCCGCCGTCATTGCGGGACAGGTCTCGCCGGAGACGGACATCCAGTCCGCCACCATCCTCTTCGTCGGCATGGTCCAGGGCCTGGTGATGCAGGCCGCCGTCGCCGATGGTCCCGCCAACCCCGAGTCCCGGGCCGCCGGGATCTTCCGCCTCTATCTGCGCGCCCTGGGAGCCCGCCCATGAAACGTCCTTCCGTTCGCTGGCTGCTCGTCCTGCCCCTCGTGCTGGCCGTCGCCTTCGCATTCATGTTCATGCGCCGCGGCCCGGGGGCCGGCCCGGAAGTGACGGTGGCCTCCGCGCGGACCGAGTCCCTGACGCCCAAGGTATTCGGCATCGGCACCGTCGAGGCCCGGCGCAGCTATACCGTCGGCCCCACACTGGCGAGC
>DAOLKI010000086.1:0-8456 GCA_035331665.1 Rhodocyclaceae bacterium | reverse complement strand
CCACCCATTTCGGCCCCCTGATGGAGGTTCCTCCGGGTCCGGTCCGCCCATGCGGCGACCCCTGATCCCATCGTCCTCCGGGGCAATGACCGATGCATCGGCGGAGCCGTCGTCGGTACGGCTCCTCCGGGCAGCGGACAGGGACGTGCAACCCCGCCGCGGACCCGGCATCAGTGCCCGGATACCGACGATCCGCGCGGAGGCCCGCCCCTGCGCGGCAGACGACGACCGGGGACCGCCGGTCCCCGGGGGCCGCCCGGGTGGCGCGTCGATATCCCAAACGACTTGCGCGGCGCGGCCCTACTCGACCGGTTCATGGCCCGGAAGGGGGGGCGGCGCCCCGTGGGCCACCCGCTCCACCAGCGCGTGCTCGCAGAGCTTGAACGACAACCAGGCGGCGATCGCCATGAGCACCTTGATCCACAGCTCCGCCAGCTGCGCGAGCCCGCCGTCGAGCCAGGCGGCCCCGCCGTAGGACAGCAGGTATTCCGCGTTGGCGGCCATGTGCTTCGCCAGGTCCACCGTCAGGGCGCCGAAGACGACGAAGCTGACGGCCATGGCCAGGAAGGTGACGACGGCCCGCCGGACCATGCCGTCGAAGAAGGCGGTACGCGCGCTCATGTCCCGCAACCCCGCCGCAGGCCCGCCAGCATTCCCGCCTCGACCCAGGCGCGCAGATGCCCCGCCGCCGCGGCCGCGGCGCCGGTCCCGACGTGCGCCTCGGCGGTCGCGCAGAGCGACGCGAAGGATGCGCCCGCGAGACAGGCCGAGAGGAGTTCGGCCTCCAGCGCGTCGACGGAGCGCCATTGCGTCCGGTCGTCGCGGCGCCAGGCCGCCAGGTGATGCGCCCGGGCCTCGGGGGCTTCCGTGGCGGCCTCGGAATCGGCGGTCAGTCGCGACCACAGCGGTTCCACCGCCCAGCGCAGCGCGACGAGGCGTACGGTCGGATGGGGCACGAAGGCGAGCGCCGCCCAATCGTCGGGCGGCACCGCCAGCAGGTCGGCGACCCGCAGCGGCTCGGCGTCGGCACCGTCGAAGGCCGTGCCCAGGGCCCATTCCATGCGGGCCAGGTCCGCCAGGGCCGGATGGGGGAGCGCCGTTGCGCCACCGTCGAGCCATCCGGCCAGATCGTCGCCGAACCAGCGGATCGACCGGTGCGGCGAAGGGCGCGCGGCGATGTAGCCGGCCGCCAGGTCGGCGAAGGCCTCGTCGCCGAGGACGTGGCGCAGCACCGGATAGTTCTCGGCCAGGGCTTCCGTGAGCCGTACCCGGTAGGCATGGCGATACAGGCCGATGCGCGGGGCGCCGCCCCCGGGCGGCGCGGCGAGAAAGCCGGTCGCCGCCCCGGGATCGGCGATGGCCGCGGACAGCAGGCGCTGCTGGGCCCGCAGCGTGGCGGTCGCCGCGGGGTCCTCCCGACGGGCGTGGGGGCGGGCCAGCGGTCCCAAGCCGCGGTTCATGCCGCCGCCTTGCGAACGGCGAGGGCCCGCGCGGCCACCGCCCGCACCTTGTCCAGTTCGCCCAACAGGGCCGGCAGCGGCGGAATGTCGTCGTCGCGCTCGATCATCGTCGGCACCGGTCCCAGGCGGCCCAGCGCATAGGCATACAGGTTCAACACGGGGTCGCAGACCGGGTGGTCGTGCGTATCGACGAGATAGTCCCCATGGTCCTCGTGGCCGGCCAGATGGATCTGCACGATCCGGCGGGCCGGCAGCGCGTCGATGAAGCGCCGGCCGTCGAAGCCGTGATTGACGGCATTGACATGGACATTGTTCACATCGAGCAGCAGGAGGCAGTCGGCGCGTTCCGCGACGCCGGCCAGGAAGTCCCACTCGGTCATCTCGTCCGCCGCGAAACGCAGGTAGCTCGACACGTTCTCCAGCGCGATCCGCCGGCCGAGGAAGTCCTGGACGCGGGCGACCCGGTCGGCGACGTGGCGCAGTGCCGCTTCGGAGTGGGGCATCGGCAGCAGGTCGTGCAGGTTGCAGTGGTCCACACCGGTCCAGCAGGCGTGGTCGGATATCCATCCCGGCTCCACGCGCGCCGCCAATGCCTTCAGCTGGCGCAGGTAGTCCATGTCCAGCGGGTCGCAGGACCCGATGGAGAGGGATACCCCGTGCATCACCATGGGGTGGTCCCGGCGGATGGCATCCAGATGACGCAGGGGTTTGCCGCCCGGAACCATGTAGTTTTCCGAGATGATCTCCAGCCAGTCGACCTGTTGCCGGCCGGCTAGGAAATCCGGGTAGTGGTCGGTGCGCAGACCGAGTCCGAATCCGGCGATCGCATTCATGATGGGATTCCCGCGGGAGGCGGCCGGGCGCAGGCCGCCCCCGCCGCGGGCGACCTTACTTGACCACCATGCCGCCGGCCGCCTTGCACTCGCCGGCCGAGGCCTTGCTCACCCAGCCCTGGCCCTTGCAGCTGTTCTGGCCCTTGCACTCGTTCTTCGCCGACTTGCATTCCGACGTGCCCTTGCAACTGTTGACGCCGGCGCACTTCACGGTCGCGGCGTCGGCGGCCTGGGCGACGGTGGCGGTGGTGCCGAGGGCGAAAAGGGCGGCGGCGGCAGCGGCGATCGCGACGCCGGTTTTCATCTGGTTCATGTGTCTTCTCCTGTGGGTGGTTGATGAATTCGTCCAATCCCTCCCGGCCGGCGCCCACGACGGGTACCGCGGAATGGCTTCGACACCCGTTCGTCGGCGGGCGCGCCGATTTCTTACACGCCCGCCGCGGACTCCGGCGAAGCGGCGGGATGCGGGGCCACCGCGCGCGGGGCCCCGGGGCGATTCCGGCGGCCGGTGTAAGAAATGACCATGGCGTCCGACTATGGCCACGAAGCGCTCGCTTCGATTACCCACAACCCGATCAAGGAGACATACATGAACACGAACCTCGCCCAATCCGCCCTGGCCGGCCTCGTCGCCCTCGGCATCGCCACCGCCGCCGGCAGCGCCCTCGCGGCCGAGCCCATGGAGAAGTGCTACGGCGTCGCCAAGGCCGGCCAGAACGACTGCGGCGGCAAATATTCCAAACATTCCTGCGCCGGCCAGTCGAAGATGGACAACGATCCCAACGACTTCAAGCTGGTCGCCAAGGGCACCTGCGAGAAGATGGGCGGCAAGCTGGCCCCGGCCGGCGCGATGAAGAAGTGACGCCGGTGACGGCCGCGACTCCCACCGGGGGAACCATGCTTCCTGCGTGTGCCGGCATCGGCCTGCGGCCGCCGCACCACGCCCGGGTCCTGGCCGAGCGGCCGGATCTGGGCTGGGTCGAAGTGCACAGCGAGAACTTCTTCTGTGCCGGCGGCGAGGCCCTGGAATTCCTCGAGGAGGTGCGCCGCCGCCACCCCGTCAGCCTGCATGGCGTCGGCCTGTCGCTGGGCTCGCCGGCCGGCGCGCCCAGCCGCCGCCACCTGGCCAAGCTCAGGCAACTGGCGGACAGGATCCGGCCGGCGGCGGTCTCCGAGCACCTTTCGTGGTCCATGGTCGGCGAGCGGCACCTGAACGACCTGTTGCCGCTGCCCCATACCGACGAGGCCCTGGCGACGGTATGCGAACGCGTCCGGGAAACCCAGGATGCCCTCGGGCGCAGGCTGCTCGTGGAGAACGTCTCCAGTTACGTGCGCTTCAAGGATTCCCCGATGGCGGAATGGGACTTCGTCGCGGAAGTGGCGCAGCGGACCGGCTGCGGCATCCTGCTGGACGTGAACAACATCTACGTCAGCGCCCGCAACCACGGCTTCGACCCGATGGCATTCGTGGCGGCGATTCCGCCGGGGGACGTGGCCGAAATCCACCTGGCGGGCCACGAGGAGACGGACGGATTCCTCGTCGACACGCACGGCCGTCCGGTGTGCGACGCCGTCTGGGACCTGTACCGGCGGACCCTGGCACGGACGGGGCCCCGGCCGACCCTGGTGGAATGGGATACGGACATCCCCGACCTGCGCGTGCTGCTCGCCGAGGCCGCCAAGGCCGACCGCATGCTGGAGGCGCCCCATGCCCTCGCTGCCTGAACTGCAGGCGGCCTTCGCCTGCGCCGTCCTGGACGCCGGCGGGACGGATTTCCTCGTCGGCGACGCACCGGCCCTCGAGCGGCGCCTCGCCGCCTACCGGCGCAACGTGACCGGGAACTGGGTGCACGCCCTGCGCGCCACCTATCCCGTCTGCGAACGCCTGGTGGGAGGCGCCTTCTTCCTCGCCGCGGCGCACCGCTACGCGACGGAACGGCCCAGCACCGTCGGCGACCTGAACGAGTACGGACGCGATTTCGACGCCTTCCTGCGCGATTATCCGCCGGCGGCGGACCTGCCCTACCTGGCCGAGGTGGCACGGCTCGAATGGGCCGTCCAGGAATGCTATTACGCCGCCGATGTCACGCCCGCGGACCTGGCAGGCCTCGCCGCCCTGCCCGAAGAGGAACGGCCCGCGGTGTGTTTCGCCATGGCGCCGGCCGCGCGCCGGATCGATTCCGCTTTCCCGCTGGCGCGCATCTGGCAGGCCCACCAGGAGGCCGACGTGCCGGCGATCGAATTCCCGCCGGGCCCGCACCATGCGCTGGCCTGGCGCGCCGGCGGCCGCGTCCTGGTGGACGGCCTCGAACCGGCGGAAGCAGGCCTGTTCGACCGTCTGGCCGGGGGTGCCGCCCTTGCCGATGCCCACGCGTCGGTTCCGCAACTCGCCGATCCGTCGGCGACCCTGGCCCGCCTCGTGCTGCGCGGTGCCCTCACCTTCACCCTCCCGGGAGGACCTGGAAAATGAACACCATCAGCATTTCCGGAAATGCGTCGCGGAGCCCCGCGGCCCGACTCGCCACGCGGATCGCCGGCGTGGCGACCCGCACCATCTCGCTGCTCGAGCGCTGGGTGACGCCCGTGTTCGACCTCGGCATCCGCATCTACGTCGGCCAGGCGTTCTTCAAGTCCGGCCTGACCAAGATCGTCGACTGGAACGTGACCCTCGGCCTGTTCGAGAACGTCTACCACGTGCCGGTGCTGCCACCGGCCATCGCCGCCGTGATGGGGACGGCCGGCGAACTCGCCCTGCCGCTGCTGCTCATTCCGGGCATCGCCGGGCGCTTCGCCGCGGCCGGTCTGACCGTGGTGAACGTGATGGCGGTGGTGTCCTATTTCGACGAATTGTCGGAACTGGGCTTGGCCGACCACCTGCTCTGGGGCGTCCTGCTTCTGGTGATCCTGCTGCATGGCCCGGGACGGCTGTCCGTGGACCAGTGGCTCAAGGGAAGGCTGCCGGCGGCGTGACGCCGGTGCTACTTGAACGGAAAGGCGACGATGGCCTTGATCACCCATTTGTCCTCGGCGGCGACGAAGCCGCGGCCGAGGCCCAGGTTCACGTCCCAGTCGCCGTGCGCGAAGTCCAGCGTGCCGTAGAGGTAGTGGGCCCGTTCGCCGTTGGGCAGGAAATGGCGGACCGGGCCATATTCGCCGTAGTACTCGACGCCCAGGTGGGTCTCGCCCGCCACCCGGCGGGAAACCTTGAGCGCCGGCTCGAACTTCGGCTTGCGGTCCGCGTTGCGCGACAGGTCGGCATTCAGGATGGGATTGACGGCGAACAGCCAGTCCTCCGTGCGATAGCCCAGGATGGGCCGGAACTCCAGGCCGCGCCGGCTTTCCGACACGCGGCGGGCGGAGTAGCCGTACTCCCCGTTCAGGCCCCAGAACCAGCGCTCGCCTTCCTCCCGCGGCGCGATGTACTTGAGGCGCAAGCGCAGGCCGTTGCCGTAGGCGTGGCCCCCGGGGGCGAAGGCGACCGGCAGGTACAGCCCGGCCTCCAGCGTCCGGCTGATGCCGTAGGAGAACTCCGGGGTGACCTGGAGGACGTGGTGGGAAGGCATGTTGCCGGGATAGGCCGGCTGCCGGGCGCCGCGCGTCACGTAGTTGATGTGGGTCTCGACCCCGAACTCGCCCGGGTCGTCCATCTCCTCCGTATAGACCTGGATCTCGTCGCCGATGGCGAAGGCGGCGGACGCCGACGGCAGGGCCAGCGCAAGCGCCAGGACTCGCAGGAGGGATGCAGGCTTCGTCATGGTCATTTCCCCGATGGCTCGCTCCGCGGCGGCATAGATGGCAGACCGCCATGCCATGCGTCCCGCGCTGCGTCCGCGGGACGAAAAAAGGGCCGGCGCGCGGCCGGCCCCTCCCATTGCCGCCCGAAAGCGGCCTACTCCTCTTCCTCCCGCAGCTTGTGCCCGGACATCAGCTTCTGCTGCGTCTGCGGCGGCACCTGGGCGTGGCGGGAGAACTCGATCGTGTAGGCGCCCTTGCCCCCGGTCATCGACTTGAGGCGGGAGGCATAGTCGCCGATCTCGGCCAGGGGGACTTCCCCGGCAATGGCCACCGTGCCGTGGCCGCGCGGCGTGGTGCCCGTGACGTGGCCGCGCCGCGAGGAAAGGTCGCCGGCCAGGTCGCCCATGTTGGCCTCGGGCGCGACGATCTCGATGCTGACGATGGGCTCCAGGATGATGGGGCTGGCGGCCTGGATCGCCTCGATCGTGGCCTTGCGGCCGGCGGTGACGAAGGCCACCTCCTTGCCGTCCACCGGGTGGGTCTTGCCGTCGTAGACGATGACGCGCAGGTCGCTGACCGGGTAGCCGGCAATCACGCCGTCATCGAGGGCCTGGCGGACGCCCTTCTCGACGGCCGGCATGAACACGCCGGGGATGACGCCGCCCTTGACCTGGTCCACGAACTCGAAGCCGGTGCCGCGCTCCATCGGTTCGATCTTCAGGTACACCTCGCCGAACTGGCCGGCGCCGCCCGTCTGCTTCTTGTGGCGGCAGTGGCCTTCCGCATTCTTCGTGATCGTCTCCCGGTAGGGGACGCGCGGCGGCTTGGTGTCCAGTTCCAGCTTGTACTGGTTGGCCAGCTTCTCCAGCTTGTAGCGCAGGTGCATCTCGCCGAGGCCGCGGATCACCGTCTCGTGGGTCGTCGGATGCCGTTCCACCTGGAAGCAGGGGTCCTCCAGCTCCAGCTTGTGCAGCACCTCGAAGAGCCGCTGCTCGTCGCCCTTCTTCTTCGTCTCGACCGCCAGTCCCTGCATCGGATGCGGGAACTCCAGCGGCGTAAGAAAGATGTGGTCCTCGTCGTGGGAATCGTGCAGCACCGCGTCGAACTCCACCTCGTCCACCTTGGCGACGGCGCCCAGCTCGCCGGGCACCAGTTCGTCCACCTCCAGGTAGTCCTTGCCCTGCAGCTTGTACAGGTGGCCCACCTTGAAAGGTCGCTTGCCGTCGCCGACGAACAGCTGGGAATCCTTGCGGATCGTGCCCTGATGCACGCGGAATATGCCCACCTTGCCCATGTAGGGGTCGGGCACCATCTTGAAGACGTGGGCCAGCACGTGCTTGGAGGGGTCCGGTTCCCGGTGGAAGGCCTCGCTGTCGCCGCCCGGTTCCCCCTTGTGGAAGGGGGGCGGGTTGCCCTCGGCCGGGTTGGGGGCCAGGGTTTCCAGCACGTGCAGCAGTTCCGGGATCCCGGCGCCGGTGCGGGCGGACACGAAAAGGATGGGGATCAGGTGGCCGGCGCGCAGGGCTTTCTCGAAGGGCGCGTGCAGGGCCGTGGCGGTCGGGTCCCTGCCGTCCTCCAGGTACTGGGCCAGCAGGTCCTCGTCCTCCTCGACGATCTGGTCGATCAGCGCCCGGTGGGCCGCGGAGACCGAATCGAAGTCGGAGTCGCCGGAATCGTGCTCCAGCACCTCGACCACGTCGTGGCGGTCGTGGGCCGGCAGGTCCAGGATCAGGCATTCCTTGCCGAAGCGTTCGCGGATGTCGGCCACGAGCCCGGGCAGGTCCACGTTGTCCGCGTCGATCTTGTTGACGACGATCATCCGGCACAGGCCCCGGTTGCCCGCGAAGCGCATCATCCGCTCGGTGGACAGTTCGATGCCGGTCTGGGCGTTGATCACCACCAGCGCCGTGTCCACGCCCGCCAGCGCGGCGATCGCCTGGCCCGAGAAATCGGGGTAGCCCGGGGTGTCGATCAGATGCACTTCGGTGCCGTGCCAGTCGAAATGGCAGAGGGCGGCATTGAGGGAATGCCCGGCCGTCTTTTCCTGCGCGTCGAAATCGCAGACGGTGCTGCCCTTCTCGACGCTGCCCTTGGCCTGGATGGCGCCGGTGGCGGCGAGCAGCGCCTCGGCGAGGGTGGTCTTGCCAGCGCCCCCGTGGCCGACCAGGGCGACGGTGCGGATGGCTTCTGCGGAATAGCGCGACATGATGCGGAACTCCCCTTTCTTGTAGGCGTTGCGGGGCATTCTAGCCCCTCCCGGGCGCCGCCTGCATCCGGAGCGGCCGCCGCCGCGTATGGGTGGACAGGCGCGCCATTTCCTCCCGGGCGCGTTGCCACCGACCCCGGCCCCCGGCCGCCACGAGCCAAGAAAGGAAACGCCATGCTGATCAAGACCCCCCCGTCTCCCGACGCCTCCCGCCGCAGCTTT
>DAOLKI010000085.1:6890-8468 GCA_035331665.1 Rhodocyclaceae bacterium | reverse complement strand
ACGGTGCCGGCACCTGGTCCGGCGGCACCTTCGCCGGCAAGCTCCAGGTCGCCGCGGGGCAGACCCTCACCGTCAATTCGGCCACGACAAAGTCCTTCGGCGCCGGCACCCTGACCAACGACGGCACCGTCACCTGGTCCGATGGCGTCATCGACGTGGTGGGCAGCGGTACGATCGCGAATAACGCCCAGTTCAACATCACGGCCAACGGCCGCTGGTTTGGCGACGCGGCGGTCGGCTCCGGCACCGTGACCTTCGCCAACAATGCCACCGGCACCGTCTCCAGCAACGTGACCGTGGGGGTCGCCCTCGGCAGTTCCGGCGGCGGAACCCCCAACTACTTCAATTTCACCAACGACGGCCGCATCGACGTCCAACAGGGCACGCTCTACATCAACCAGCAGGTGAGCGGGCCCGCCGGTGGAAGTTTCACGAATGCGGCCTCCGGACGGGTGGACGTGGCGGCGGGAGCCGTCCTGGAAGTCCAGAACACGATGGCCGCCAATTCCGGGATCATAGAACTCGCCACCGGTGGCACCTTCCGCAAGACGGGAGGGTTCACCAATGCCGCAACGGGGATCCTGCGCGGCACCGGCCTGTTCGACGTCGGCGCCGGAAACGCACTGACCAACCTCGGCACGATCTCGCCGGGTCCGGGAACCAGCGGCACCGCCGGTACCCTCGCCATCACCGGCGACCTCGCCAACAGCGGCACGGGTCAGATCAACCTGGAGATCGGCGGCACCGGCGCGGGCAGCTACGACGTCCTCGCAGTGAGCGGCACCGCCACCCTGGGCGGCACGCTCAACGTTGCCACCCTCGGCGCCTACACACCGGTGCCCGCGGACAGCGTGAATGGCATCACCGCCGCCGGCTTCATCGGCGACTTCGCCGTCAAGAACCTGCCGGCCAGCTTCACCGGCACCGCCACGGGGACGACCTACGCCCTGGCCTTCACGGGTGCCGGCGCCTGTGTCGGTGCCGATGTCTGCTGGGACGGCGGCGGCGACCACGTGAGCTGGACCGACCCGATCAACTGGTCCGGAAACATCCTGCCCGGCATCGGCGACCTGGTGCTCGTCAACTACCTGGGCGGAGTGACCGTCACGCTCTCCAGCGGCAGCTACAGCATCAAGGGCCTCACCACCGCGGCCGGCAACCACCTGACCATCAACGGCGGCGCGCTGACCCTGGCCGACGCGGCCACCACCTCGAACCTGACCGGAAACCTGAATGTCAGTTCCGGGACACTGACCGCCACGGGCGCCCTCAATGCCTCGGTCATGAACCTTTCCGGCGGCACGGTGAATGGTTCCGGCAAGGTCACCGTCTCCACCGACTTCAACCAGACCGGCGGCAGTTTCGCCCCCACCGGCAGCATCGACCTGACCCGCACCCTCGGCAACCTGAGTTTCGGCGCCTTCAGCACCAGCGGCACCATCCGCCTGGCGACGACCGGCGCCAACGACGTCGTCATCACCGGCGACCTGACCGCCACCAATGCCGGCCTGCTGCCCACCGATGCCGCCATCGCCATCGCCTCCGGCCGCGACGTGCGGCTCAACGCGGTCAATGTCA
>DAOLKI010000085.1:0-6790 GCA_035331665.1 Rhodocyclaceae bacterium | reverse complement strand
CCAGCGACATCGTCCTCACCGGCAACGTGACCACGACGGCCAGCGGCCTGGCCGACACCGCCGCCGCCATCACGATCGATTCCCACCGCGATCTCTTCGTCAATGCGGTGAACCTGACCACCACGGGCAGCGGCGCCATTCGCCTCAACGCGACCGGTACGATTAATCTGATGGCCGCCGACATTTGCTGCGGCGCCGGCTTCACCCGCAGCCTCGACGCCGCCGGCAACGTGCTGATCACCGGCACCACCCTCACCCGCTCCGCCGACGACCTGATGCAGGTCCAGGGCAATGCGGTGAGCCTGATCACCTCGGGCAACATCGGTCCGGTCGGCGACCTGACGGCCCGCACCGGCAACCTGTTCGTCCAGGCCGGGCCCGGCGCCGGCAACACCATCGACTTCAGCGGGCGCACCCTGACCGCCAGCGCCGGCGACATCAGCCTCCTGGCCGGCGGCAACATCGCGGTGACGCGGGTCACCGCGCCCGGCGGCGTCATCACCGGCACCAGCACCGCCGGCAGCTACACCGCCGGGGCCCTGCAGGATGCCCGTGCCATCACCCTGTCGGCCGCCAACGGCCTCGACCTTTCCACCGTCACCACCAGCGCCGGCCTGCTCTCCCTGACCAGCACGGGCGCCGGCGCCGACATCGTCCTGCGCGGCGACCTGACGGCGACCAATGCGGGGCTGCTGCCCACCGACGCCGCCATCGCCATCGCCTCCGGCCGCGACGTGCGGCTCAACGCGGTCAATGTCACGGCCTCCGGCACCGGCGGCATCCGCATCGACGCGGCGCGCAACTTCGACGCCGTCGCCACCGACATCTGCTGCGGCGCCGGTTTCGTGCGCGGCCTCTCCGCCCCCGGCGACGTGGCCATCACCGCCACCACCGGATCCATCGCCCGCACCGCCGACGACCTGCTCAACGT
Source organism: Rhodocyclaceae bacterium (assembly GCA_035331665.1). Classification (GTDB taxonomy): domain Bacteria; phylum Pseudomonadota; class Gammaproteobacteria; order Burkholderiales; family Rhodocyclaceae; genus JAEUNJ01. Next base: position 5,859 of record DAOLKI010000085.1, on the reverse strand, counting down.
CAGCGGCCGCAACCTGGCCTTCACCGCCGGCACCAGCTTCGGCCCCATCGGCAACCTCACCGCCACCGGCAGCCTGGCCGTCGATGCCGCCACCACGCTCTCCACCTCCGGTGTCTCGGCCAGCGCCGCCAACGGCGTCGCCTTCACCGCCGGCGGCGCCCTGTCCACCAGTTCGGTCACCACCACGTCCGGCGCCATCGCCCTGACCAGCACCGCCGCCAGCATCGCCACCGGCACCCTCTCCGCCGGCACCGACGTCACGCTGACCGCCGCCACCGGCATCACCGCCGGCACCCTCACCGGCGGCACCGCCGGCCACGGCGTCATCACGCTGGCCAATTCCGGCGCCACCAGCGACATCGTCCTCACCGGCAACGTGACCACGACGGCCAGCGGCCTGGCCGATGCGACCGCCGCCATCAACGTGGACTCCGGCCGCGACGTGCGGCTCAACGCGGTCAATGTCACGGTTTCCGGCACCGGCGGTATCCGGATCACCGCGGCGCGCAATTTCGACGCCGTCGCCACCGACATCTGCTGCGGCGCCGGTTTCGTGCGCAGCCTCTCCGCCCCCGGCGACGTGGCCATCACCGCTGCCACCGGCGCCATCGCCCGCACCGCCGACGACCTGCTCAACGTCAGCGGCCACGACGTCGCCCTCACCGCCGGCGGCGATATCGCCTACTTCGGCAGCATCACCGCCAGCCGCGACTTCTCGGTCACCATCGGCGGCGCCTTCGACGCCAGCGGCATCGCGTCGATCGGTCGCGCCTGGTCCTACACGGACCTCAGCGGCGACCTGGTGGTGCAGTCGAAGTCGGCCCCGATCATGAACTTCGCGGCGCCCTCGGGCAACGTCGTCCTGATGAACGGGTCCACCTTCACCGGGACGACGATGAACGTCTCCGGCGCGGGCGGGGTCGTCGTCAGCGGCGGCCCGGTGACGATCAACGCGGACCTCGTCACCACCATGCCGGTGTCCGTCAGCAGCGGCCTTCTGAACCTTGCCCAGCCGACCACCCTCACCGGCATCGCCCTGACCAACGCGACGCTGGGCGGTGCCGGCAGCGTCACCACGACGGGCACCTCGTTCCTCACCAACAGCACGATCAACCTGCCCTTCACCAACTGGGGCGTCATCAGCGCCTCCGGCGCAAACAACCTGTCCGGCACCGCCTTCACGCTGATGGACGGCTCCCTGACGGTGAATGCCGGCGGCACCCTGACCAAGACCGGCGGCACCCTCGACTGGCAGGGCGGCAGCATCGCCGGCAGCGGCAGCCTGGCCAAGGCCGGCGGTGCCGTCTTCGCCATCACCGGCGGCGGCGACCGGGTGCTCAACGGTCCCAGCCTGGCGATCGACAACTACGCTCCGACAGGCGGCTCCCTGCTCGTCCAGTCCGGCACCCTGTCGCTGCTCGACGACGCCACCCACGCCATCGCCCTGACCACCGGCGCGGCCGGCACCATCGACTTCGCCGGCGGCGTCCATGACTTCGGCGACGGCGCGTTGCTCGACGGGCCGGGCACCTTCACCCGGTCCGGCGGCAGCCTGGTCCTCACCGGCACGGGCAGCGGCACCACGATCGGTGCGGCCGCGAACGTGGATCTGGACGTGCTGGCCTTCGGCGGAACCGGCAAGCTCAACAATGCCGGCACGGTGGCCGGCAGCGGCGGCCTGCACATCCCGGGCGACTTCACGAACCTGGCCGGGGCCACGGCCAACCTCTCCAACGTGACCATCGACGGCAGCCTGTACAACCACGGCCAGTTCAACGTCGGCGGCACGGTGACCGTGGCCGGCCTCGTGACCCAGCAGCTCGGGGGAACGATGCTGGTGCCGGGCGGCGCGGTGATCGACATGAGCAACCCGGCGGGGGTCTTCAGCTGGGTGAGCGGCACCATCAGCGGCACGGGGACACTGAGCTTCTCCGGCGGTGGCACCTTCCAGTTCGCGGGAACCGGCGACCGGGTCATCGACGGCATGAACTTCGCATTCAACAACCTGACCCTGCCGAACGGGTCCCTGTCGGTGCAATCGGGTAGCCTGACATTGACCGGCACCACGACCATTCCGGCCGGCGTGGACCTCAACCTGACCGGCGGCACCTTCACGAACAACAGTACCCTCAACGTCGCCGGAGGCTTCAACCTGACTTCCGGCAACTTCACCGGGACGGGTGGCATCAACATGGTGGGAGGCACCATGGCCAAGCCAGCCGGCAGCACCATCGCGTGGACCAGCACCGGCCCGCTGCTGAACACCGGCACGCTGAACCTGGCCGATGCCGACATCACCAACGCCGTCGACAACCAGGGCACGATCAATGTGGGCGCCGGGACCACGTTCAGCCAGCCCTTCACCAACGAGGGTTCGCTGAACCTCGCGGCGGGCACCACCCAGTTCGCCGCCGGGCTCACCCAGGTCACCGGCACGACGACCCTGGGCAGCGGGCCCGGGTCGCCGGCAACCCTGAACGCCGGCGGGGCCGGATTCGTGGTCAATGGCGGGACAGTCGGCGGCAACGGCACCGTGGCCGGGAACCTGACGGTGAATGGCGGCACCCTGTCCGTGGGAGCCTCCCCCGGCAGCCTGACCATTTCCGGCGACCTGACCCTCGGTGCGGCGAGCACGACGCGGATCGAACTGGGCGGCACCGTCCCCGGAACGGGTTTCGATTTCATCGACGTGACAGGGACGGCGAACCTCGCCGGCACGCTCGACGTCGTCGGCTTCGGAGCTTTCACCGGCGCCCCCGGCAACAACTTCGCCTTCATGCGCTACGCGGGGAGCAGCGGCGCCTACGGTACGATCAGCCTGCCGGCCGGTTGGGGACTCGAATACCACGCCACGACCGGTGGCCTGCTCCTCTCGATCCCCGCGCCGGCCTCCCTCCCGCTGGCGGGAACAGAACTCGCCGCGCTGGCCCTGCCCGCCGAAGTCGTCTCGCCGGCGCCGCCTGCCCCGCCCAGCGTCGCCCCGCCCGAGGCCCCCGCCGCCGCCCCGGAAGAAAAAATCCGCCCGAGGATGTGCCGATGAAATCCCCTCTCACCCTGGCCGCGCTGGTCCTTGCCGCCAGCCTGCCGGCGCTCGCCGAACCCGTCGCGCAGGTGGCGGAAACCAAGGGCGCCGTGACCGTCCAGCGCCCCGATGGCCGCTGGCGTCTCATTTCCAGCCGCTCCAACGTGGAAGCCGGCGACACGGTCGTCACCGAAGCCAACAGCACGGCGGTGGTGGCCTTCACGGACGGCAGCAAGGTCGCGTTGCGTCCCAACACGCGCTTCCAGATCACGGAATACCGGCATCTGCCGGCGGAACCCGACAAGGACAACGCCCTCTTCAAGCTGATCACCGGCGGCCTGCGCACCATCACCGGCCTGATCGGCAAGCGCGGCAACCAGGATGCCTACCGCATGCAGTCCCCCACCGCCACGATCGGCATCCGCGGCACCGAATTCACGGCCCGCCTGTGCCAGGCCGACTGCGGCACGGCGCCGGTGCCGGCGGCGGCGCGGGTCACTGCCCTGCAGGGCAAGGCGACTGCCACGGGCCCGAAGGGCGACCGGCGCGATCTGGCCGGCGGTGGGGCGGTACACGCCGGGGACCTGGTGGAGACCGCTCCCGGAGCCCACATGGGCCTCGTCTTCGCCGACGACAGCCGGATGGTCCTGCGCGGCGACTCGCGGTTGCGCATCGCCGAGTTCCGCTTCGACCCCGCCAAGCCGGCCGAGGACCGGGGTGCCCTCGAATTGTTGCGCGGCGCCTTCCGGGCGGTCACCGGCATCATCGGCAAACGCAACGCGGCGAACCTGCGTTACGCGAGCGCCACGGCCACCATCGGCATCCGGGGCACGGAATGGGACGCCTGGTGCGTCGCCAGCGGCAGCTACGGGCGCGGCGAATCGGGCGGCGCCGTGGGCACCGGCGACTGCGACCAGGGCCTCCTGGTGCAGGTGGCCGACGGCCGGGTCGCCGTCGCCAACGGCGCCGGCAGTGCGGAGGTCGGTGCCGGACAGGTGGCCTTCACGGACGGGGCGGGATCGGCGCCCGCCGTCCTCGCGGCACCGGTCAACCTGCCCGCGCCGGACGGAGCGCCCCGGCCCGGCAGCATTCCGGGTGCGGGTACAGGCGCCGGCGAAACCACGGACGGCCTGGTCGTTGTCGTGCACGACGGGCGCGTCGGCGTCTCGACGGCGGAAACCACCCTCGAGGTCGGCAAGGGCGAGACGGCCTATGCGCCGACGCTGGGCACGCCGCCGGTGCGCATGTCGACGCCGCCCACCGACATGCGCGTCGATCCCTTCCTGAAGTCCGTGGATTTCGACGCCGTCAGCTGCACCCTCTGAATCGGGAAACCCCGCCCCGGCGATGCGGCAGCGGCGCGCCGGACACGGTGCGCCGATCCGCGCGGGAATACGGCGCCCGCGCGGCGAAGCATCTGCGGTGGATCCGTCGGCCTGCCCCGGCGGGCCGGGTCCCCTCTGCGCCAGGCCGCGCGGACGGCCCGTCCCGGCTACACGCCGGGCGTCCAGCGTCGTGGGTCGATGCCGTGCCGGGCGAAGGATTCGGCCGCCACGATGTCCGGCACCTCCAGCCGTCGCGCCAGGTCCAGGTCGTAGGGGCGGATGTAGCGTCGCTGGCGCAGGTCGTAGATGACCCGCACTTCCGGCTGCAGCGGCTTGTGCCGGTTCTGCCGCGTGACCACGGCCAGCGTGCCGTTGGACAGGCGCACCAGGCTGCCCACGGGATAGACCCCCAAGGTGCGGACCAGGGCCGGCACCAGGTCCGCCCGGAACTGGCGGCCGGCGCCGGTGAACAGCTCGCGCAAGGCCTCGGTCGGCTCGATGCCGGCCTGGAAGGGCCGGTCCGACGTCAGGGCGTCGTAGGCCTCGACGAGCGCCGCCGCCTGCGCATGGAGCGAGATCGCGTCGCCGGCGAGGCGGAAGGGATAGCCGCTGCCGTCCACGCGCTCGTGGTGCTCCGTGACCACCCGCAGGGTCAGGTCGCCGATCCAGGGCAGATCCTCCAGCAAGCGCAGGCTCTCGGGGACGTGGCTGCGCATGCGGGCGTATTCGAAGTCGTTCAGGCGACCCGGCTTGGTGAGGATGCGCTCGGGTATGCAGGCCTTGCCCATGTCCTGGAGCAAGGCGCCCTGGGCGGCCTGGCGGACGGTGTCCGGCGCCATCTCCAGCGTATTGCCCAGGGCGATGACCATGGCCGTCACGGAAAGGGCGTGCTGGTCCCCGTAGGCATCCCGATCCTTGATCCGCAACTGCGGAACGAGGGCGTCCGGGTGCCGTCCGACGCTGTCCATGAACCGGTCCACCACGTCCTCGGTGCGCCGGAAGTCGGCGGTGCGCCCGAGGCGGACGTCCTCCATCAGGCCGCGCACGACCTCGCCGGCCTCGGCGCCGAGTTTGCGGACCCGCCAACGTTCCTCCTCGAGGGAAACCGTCTCCCGGGCGCGCACCCGACGCGCCTCCGCGGCCTCCTGGAGGCGGCGGTCCAGCCCGTCGAACCTTTCGTGGGTCGCGGCGGCCTGCGTCTCGGGTGGGGGCGCCTGCGGCCGGGCGCCCCGGTTCAGGTCGATCACCACCTCGCGGATGCCTTCCCCGCGCAGGCGTTCGATATCCGCGGCGTCGCGCAGCAGGAAGCGCCGGCGCAGAAAACCGTGGGACCACCAGCGGCGGCCGAGATCGGCCACGTACATGCCGGGACGCAGATCGTCCACGGGCATTTCACGCAGGTGCGGCGGCAGGGTGGCGAGGAGGCTTTCCATCGGGGCAGGTCGGACCGGGTCCCTTAAAATTACGGCAATTCCGATCCGGTCTTCAACATGATCCAGTTCCGCGACCTGA
>DAOLKI010000084.1:0-8554 GCA_035331665.1 Rhodocyclaceae bacterium | reverse complement strand
CCAGCGCCCCGGCCACGGACCAGCGCACCACCGTCGCGCTGCCCAGGTTGGCGCCGCTGCGCGTGATCTGGAACAGCATGTTGGCAAAACTGCTGTCGCCCTCGGTGACGCCGTAGGGGGCGTCCGCCGCGTCGCTGGTCCGCGTCACCGCGACGATGCCCACTTCCGGCGTGGCGCCGTCGTCGTTCAGGATGTTGGCGGGAGCGAGCACGGCCAGCGGATCGATCTCCGCCGTCGTATCCGCCACCGGATTCAGCAGGGCGACGGCGAAAAGCTCGTTGCCTTCCACCGTCACGTCGCCCGCGACGGATACGGTGATGGAGGCCATCGTCTCGCCGGCGGCGAAAGTCACCGTGCCGCTCGGGAAGAGGCCGCCGTCGAAGTCGGCGGCGCCGGCGCCGAGGCCGACCACGGACCACTGGACCGTGTCGGCCGTGCCGGTCAGGATGCCGCTGCGGGTCACGGTGAAGCTGAAGGCAGTCGTGTCGCCGGCATTGCCTTCCGCCTGGGCCGGGCTGTCGGCGGCGACGCCGAAGCGCACGACGAGGTCGTCGTTGACGACGAGGCCGGAGGCGACCGCGCCGAGGGGATCGATGACGCCGCCGGAGGCATCGGTCAGGCGCACCAGGAAGGTCTCGTCCAGTTCGGTACGCACGTCTCCCTTGATCTGCACCGTGATGGTCGCGGCGGTTTCGCCCGCCGCGAGCAGCACCGACCCGGTCGGCAGGACGCCACCGGCAAAGTCGTCGAGGGAAGCCCCGCCGAGGGCGGGCACGTCCACGCGCCAGCCGACGGTGACCGCGGCGGCGGGATCGCCGCCGGTGCGCACCACCTGGAAGGTGAAGTCGGTCGAACCGGCGTTGCCTTCGGCCTGGGACGAGGAGCCTTCCACCCGGCGCAGGGCCACGACGGCCGAAGCGGGCGGGATGTCGTCGTTGCGGATCAGCGCGTTGGCCACGTCGCCGCCGCCCACCATGACGCCCCAGTCGGCGCCGGTCAGGCGCACCTGGAAGGGGTCGTCGCGTTCGACGGTGTTGTCGCCGGCCACGGCGATGGTGATGGACTTCGCCGTCTCGCCGGCCGCGAAATTGACGACGCCGGAGGGGAGCACGCCGCCCACGAAATCGTTGCCCTCGAGGCCCGGGGTGAGGCCGGCCACGGCCCAGTTCACGGCCGAGCCGGTGGCAAGCTGGTCGGCGTCGCCGCTGCGCTGGACGGTGAACACGTAGCTGGTCGTGGCGCCCGAATTGCCTTCGTCCTTGAAGGCCGCCGTGCCGGGCGCCTGGATGAGCAGGGACGGCGGCGGGACGATGCGATCGTCATTGACGATGACGGCCCCGGCCGTGCGCTGCGTCGGATGCAGGGACACGTTGAACGGGTTCAGAAGCTCGACGGCGAAGTTCTCGTCGGGTTCCACGTCGGTATCGCCGGCCACCAGCACCGTGATGGCGGCAACGCTCTGGCTCGCCGCGAAGGACACGGTTCCGGACGGGATCGTGCCGCCGGCGAAATCGGCCCCGCTCAGGCTGGGCGTCGGCGAGGTGATGCGCCATTCGACGCTGCCGCCTTCGGACACGTCGCCGCTGCGGGTGACGTTGAAGACATAGGCGGCGGAACCGGCGTTGCCTTCGGAGGCCGGCACGCTGCCCGTGGCGATGCGCACCACCGAGCGCGGCGGCACGGCGAGCATCTCCAGGTCGTAGGCCGTGTCGGCACCGCCCTGGGAATAGGCGCGCACCAGGTAGGTTCCCGCCGTGGCGCCGGTGAACACGATGCGCTCGTTGTTGCGGCCGGGATTGGTCGACGACGCAAGCAGGTTGCCCGAGGCATCGAGGAGGTCGACGTTGGCGTCGCCCAGCATGCCCTGCAGCTGGATCACCAGGTCCGCGTCGCCGGCCAGGCGGATGCGGTAATAGTCGTTCGGGTCGGTCAGGCCCACCTGGCCGAACATGGCCACCGGCACGTGGCCGACATAGCCCAGGTCGCTGGCCGTGAAGCTGCCGGTGCCGATGCCGGCAATGGTATTGGCGCCGAAATCGGGATCCAGGTCATCGTCGCGGATCACGGCCTCGACGTCGCCCGTGCTGACGATGGTGCCGTTCACGGCCGTGGTCAACACCACGGCGAAGCCCTCGTCCACGTGGTCCGTGGTGTCGCCGGCCACGTTGATGGTAAGCAGCATCACGCTCACGCCGGGCGCGAAGGCGACGGTGCCCGACGGCAGGTTGCCGCCCACGAAGTCGCTGCCGGCGGCCGCCGTGGCGGCCCCCGCGGTGCTTCCCTGGACGACCCAGCCGACGCTGGATGCGGACGCGACGTTGCCGCCGCGCATCACGGTGAACACGAAGGGCGTCGCACCCGTGTTGCCCTCGAGGCGTTCGGCGGCCGACGAGGTGATCAGGAGGTAGGGCGGCACGGCGCTCGCCGGGCCGGCGTCCAGGAACAACCGGTAATCGGTGTCGCCCGCCGCGGCCTGCACGTGCACGAAATAGGTGCCCGCCGCCAGCGTGTTGGTGCCCGCGAAGCGCAGGAGGTCGTCCTGGTCGCCGGGGTTCGAGGAAACGCCCAGCGGCACGCCGCCGGGGCGCACCAGGCGCAGGTTGGCGTCGCCGCCCGCCATGCCGTACAGGTGCACGGTCAGGTTGGCCGCCGTGGGCAGCACGACCTTGAAGTAGTCGTTGGGATCGATGGAAGAGATCGAACCGTTGAGCACCGTGGTGGTGCCCGGCACGGCGGTGATACGCGCCGTGGCGGTACCGGCCGCCGCCAGGCTGTCGGCGCCGCCCTCGGCATCGAGGCCGTCGTCGTTGCGGATCGTCGAATCCGCATGGTAGGCGATCGGGTCAATGGTGGCCGCGGCGCCGCTGCCGGCGAAGGCCGAACCCAGGAAGACGGAGAAGCTCTCGTCGACCTCGACGCTGGAATCGCCCTGCACCTGGACGGTCACGAAGCGGGCGGTCTCGCCTGCCCCGAAGGTGAGCGTGCCGGCGGGCAGGGCCTCACCGACGAAATCCGTCCCGTTCACGCCACCGGACACGAACCAGCGGACCGTCGCGCCGGCATCCGAACTGCCCGAGCGCGATATCAGGTAAACGAAATTCGTCGGCCCGCCGTTCCGTTCGTACTTGGCGGCCTCGAGGCCGGCAACCGCGAAGACGGTCAGGTCGTCGTCCTTGATGTAGACGTCATCGCTCCAGTCGCCCGCGTTCACCGCGGCGGCGCTGCCGCCGTAGAGGGGATTGGACAATTCGATGTGGAAGCCCTCGTCCCCTTCGTCCACGTCGTCACCCATGAGCAGCAGCGTGAGGGTCTGGTAGGCCTCGCCGGCACCGAAATTCACCACGCCGCCGGTCTGCCCGAGGACGAAATCGGAGGCGTTGACGTCGCCCAGGAAGCCCACGACGGACCAATCCACCGAACCCGGCAGGTTGGACGGGCCGGTGCGGTAAACATTGACGAACACCTGATGCACGCCGAGGTTGGCGCTGAACTTGTTGCCGTCGCCTTCCTCGACCACGGTGCCGGGAACCTGCAGGCCGTAGACCGTGGGCGTGGCGGAACTCAAGCCGCCGGAAACGGAAACCGTGTCCAGGCCGATGTGCCACAGGGCGCCGTTGCTGCCCGTGACCGCCATCACGTAATCGCCGCTCACGGCGGGGCTGTAGGTGAAGGCCGCACTGGCGGTCATCCAGGCGCCGGCTGCGGTCGCCGCCGCCGTGGTCGACGCGAGGGGCGTGCCGACGCCATCGTAGAAGGAGAAGGTGAGGTCGCCGCCGCCGCTTTCCGGGGCGATGCCGGCGAGGATCCACGTATAGGTCGAACCCGAGTCGAGCCGGGTCTTGAAGGCGTCCTCGTCACCGACGTAGTCGATCCGGCCGAAGGTGCCCGGCACGTAGTTGGACGACGCCAGGCGGTCCAGGGTGGCGATTCCGGAATCGAAATCATCGAGTTCGCCCGGCGTGCGGCTGACGATGGCGTACTGGTTCGAATAGGCGGTGGCCGCCGTCGAGAAGCCGGCGTTGGCCGCCGCGGCCAGGTAATAGAGGCCCGAGACCGGCGCCGTGTAGGCGAGGTGATCGAAGGCCGTGAAGCTGTTGGCGCCGGTGGCCACCTGGACGCCGGAAGCGTCCAGCAGGCGCAGGCTCGGGTCGATGCCGCCGGGGCGGCCGACGTCCCAGAACTCGTACCGCTCACCCGCGTTCAGCCGCACGGCATACCAGTCCTGGTCGGCGGCGAAGTCGATGCGCGTGCGCGATCCGATCCGGTCGGTGCCGATCACGAAGGCGGCCGGCGTGAAGGTGGTGGCGCCCACCACCGCGGTGCTGGTACCGACGAAACGGTCGTCGTCGTTGAATACGGTGACCGTCCTGTAGGAGGCGGCGTCGAGGCGCGTGCCGGCCGAGTTGTAGATGAGCAGCGAGAAGTACTCGTTCAGCTCGTTGGCGTAGTCGGCGGCGATGTTCACCGTCACCGTCGCCGCCGTCTGGCCGGCGGAGAAGCCCACCTCGCCCCAGATCGCCTGGCCCGGCGCCAGGTCGCTGATGCTCAGGTGGTTGCCGCGGCCCAGGTGGGTCTCGGTCAGGTCGAGTTTCCAGTTCACCGTCGTCGCCGCCGTCGTTCCGGACCGGGCGATGGTGAAGACGTAGGGCGTGGCGCCGGTGGCCGTCGGGGGCGTCGCCTCGCGGGCGATGGACCCGCCTTCGAACTGGCCGGCGGCGTAAGTGGCGATCGTGAAGGTCGGCGACGCGCTCAGGCTGCCGTCGTCGTTGCCGATCAGGAATCCCGGTTCGGTACCGGTGACATTGCCTTCCGAATCGTAGTAGGCGCGGCTGACGCTGAAGTCGAGGGCGAAGCTCTCCGTCGCCTCCACGAAAGCGTCGTTGAGCGTGGCGAGGGAGAAGGTCTTCAGGGTCTCGCCCGGGGCGAAGGTCAGGGTGCCGCCGGGCAGCACGCCGCCGGCGAAGTCCGCCGCCGCCGCGTAGGCGGGCGAGAAGGACCCCGGCGAGGTGGCCGGGGGGGCCACCTTCCACGTGACCACGGAACTCTGGCGCAAACCGCCGTCGCGGCTGAGGACGACGCTGTAACTGCCACCCTCGTTGACGAAACTGGACATGCTGTACAGGCTGATGGTGCCGTAGGCATCGTCGTCGCGGATCACGGAGGTCGCCGAGTCGTAGCCGGTGGCCAGCGTCGTCCCGGCGGATGCCAGCAGATCCACGCGGAAGGCTTCGTCGCTTTCGGGGAACATGTCTCCGGCCACGCCGACAGAGACGACCGTCGCCGCCTGGCCGGCCGCGAAGGTCGCCGTGCCGGCGAGCACGGCCCCGGGCGCGAAGTCCGACAGGGAGACTGTGGGAGTCTCGGGCAGCACCGCGTCCTGGAGGTACGGATTTCCTATGGGCTTGCCCTGGGCGTCGAAACGACGCGAGAAGATGCCGTAAGCGCTGCCGTCCTGGCCCCAGGATTCCCAGGCGATGTTGAATCCGCCGTCGGCGGTACCGGTGACCACCGGGTAGTCCTGATAGTCGAAGGTCTCGACATTGACCTGGAATTCGTCGTCGACGGGGTTGCCGGCCGCGTCGAACCGGCGCGCGAATACGCCCCAATAATCGCCGTCCTGCCCGTAGGAGGACCAGGCGGCAACGAAGCCGCCGTCCGTCAGGGCCGCCACGGCGACGGTGTCCTGGTCGTCGAAGGTCTCCTGGTTCAGGCGGAATTCGTTACCCAGGGCCGCGCCGCCGGCGTTGAACAGCCGGGCATAGACTCCGTAGCCGTCCCCGTCTTGGCCCAGGGATTCCCAGGCCACCACGAAATTGCCGCCGGCCAGGGAGGTGATGGCCGACCGCCACTGGTCATTCGCCGTCTCCTGATTCACCGGTATGACCGGGGTCCGCGTCGTCCCGTCCGCATTGAACAGGCGCATGCCGACGTTCTTGAGTCCGCCGCCGGCGTCGTAGGTGTCGAAGGTTGCGGCAAATCCGCCGTCGGCGAGGGCCGCAATGCGGGGGTTCTTGTCGCGCGAATCGCCTTCGGAAGGACTGATCTGGAATTCGCCGCTCAGGGGGGTGCCGTCGGTATCGAACAGGCGGCCCACCGTACCTTCGGAGAAACCGTCGAGCTCGGCGGAATCCCAGGCGACGACGAAGTTTCCGTCGGCCAGGACGGTCACCGAGGCATTGTCCTGGTCGCCGTCGGTCGTGACGTTGGCCTGGAACTCGCTGCCGACCACGTTCCCGTCGACGTCGTAGACCTGACCGAAGACGCCGTCCTGATAGCCATCCTCGTTCCAGGATTCCCAGAGAACGACCCAGCCACCGCCCTGGAGGCCGGCGACCGTGACATCCATCTGGTCGCTCTGCACGTAGGTGTTGGCCTGGGTTTCGCCACCGACCGCCGTTCCGTTCGCGGCGTAGCGCTGGAAGAAGACGCCCTCGTCCGCCTCGTAATCCTGCCCGTAGGATTGCCATGCAATGACCCAGCCGCCGTCGGCGAGCCGCGTGATGTCCGGATAGTCCTGGTCATCGATGGTGTGGGTGTTGACCTGGCCCTCGCCGCCCTGAATGACCCGGTAGGTCTTGTCGAAGAAGTTGATGTATTCGATTCCCGACAGGAGATCCGTGCCTTCGTCGTAGAACACGGGCTCGTTGTCGGTGACCGTGACGCTGCCGTCACCGTGGGTGACGATTGAGAAGTCGGCCACGTAACCGAAATACTCCGCCACGTCATCCCCGGCACCGCCCACCAGGGTGTCGTCTCCCTGGTTGGCGAACCAGAAGATGTCGTCGGCCTGCGATCCGACGCTGCTGTCGTTTCCGGAGGTCCCGAGAATATCGTCGCCGTGGACGTGGATCCGCCATTCGACGGTGCCGCCCTGGTCCGTGCCGCCGGTGCGGAAGACGTTGAAGTAGGCCATCTGCTGGCCGGTATCGCCCTCGTAGACGTTGGGCGCGACGGCCTCGACGCCGTAATACGTGGGCGGGATGGTGAACGGGTCCGGCGACTGGCCGTCGTAGAACACGGCCCAGCGGCCCCCGGCCACCGGCAACTGGTTGGCGATCTCGAGGTAATAGACACCCGACGTCGCGGCGAACCCGCTGATCGAGTACTCGGTGACGCCCGTCGCGACGGGGAATCCCGAGAAATCCGTATCGACGGTGACCCCGAAGGAATCGTAGAGGGTGAACTGCCCGGCGCCGCCCACCACGTCGGCGCCGAAATGATAGGTCTGGCCGGCCTCCAGATACACCTGCATGACATCGCTGTCGAATGCGGTCTGGAACCGCCCATGCCGGTCGGTGCCGGCGAAGTCCGGCACGAGGACGGCCGTCGTGCTGAAGTTGTCCGCGTAGTCGTCCAGTGTGGCGTCGGCCATGCTGACGTAGGCGTAGCCGCCCGTGCCCGCGCCCGATACGGCCACGTAGTAGGTCCCCGAGGTGGGCGCGATGATGTCCACATAGGATCCGACGCCGGTCAAGGTGCCTCCGGTCACCCCGGCCGTCACCTGGGTCGTGCCATTGCTCGCCACGACCTTGACCGCGGGGGTGAATCCCGTGTCGCTGTAGACCAGGAACTCGTAGATCTGGCCCTGGGCCAGTTCCACCTGCATCCAGTCCTGGTCGCCCGCGAAGTCGATGCGGGTGCGCGATCCGGCGAAGCTGCTGCCCACCGCCATCGGCACGGCGCGGACCACGTTGCCCGCCACCGTCGCACTGGCCGCGCCGATGAAGAAGTCGTCGTCGTTGTCGATGGAGACGTAGAAGTTCGACGGAATTCCGGGGTTGCCCGGATGCAGCGGATCGGTCAACGCGAGCCCGAACCACTCGTCGCCTTCGAACTGGAACTCGGCCTTGACGAGCACGGTCACCTGGGCGGCCGTCTGGCCGGCGGTGAACACGACCTCGCCCGCGGTGGCACCGGCAAAGTCGTCCGCCGTGGCGTGATTGCCCCAGCCGGAGACGTCCACATGCCAGTCCAGCGTATACGGGTCGGAAAGCCCGCTGCTGCGGCGCACGGTGAAGACGAAGGGCGTCGCCCCGGCCGTGGCCGGCCGGGCCGCTTCCGCGGCGACCGCGCCGCCTTCGAGTTTCGCCCCGGCCGTGTTCTCGAAGCCCAGCGAGAAGTCCCCCGGCGAGGGAATGACATCGTCATTACGCACGACGTACCAGCCCGTATAGACGGTCGACCAGTACGCGGTGTCCGTGTCGCGCGGGTCGTCGAGCAGGCCGTTGGCGGAACCCAGGCCGACATAGAAGTACTCGTCGGCCTCGGGAATCGTGTCGCCCTTGACCTGGACGGTGAGGAAGCCCTGGGTCTGGCCGGCGGCGAAGGTCACCGCCCCCGCCGTGGCGACGAAATCGGCGTCGCGCATGACCCGGGCGTCCGTGTCGGGCACGATGGTGCCCAGCTTCCAGTTCACCACCGTCGCGGAAGCCAGGTTGCCGCTGCGGCTCAGGGCGATCACCTGGTTCACCGTGCCGCTGTTCCCTTCGCTGAAGGAGTATTCGGTGGCCAGGGTCCCGCCGTCGGAACGCCAGGGCGTCACGGTCAGGTAGGC
>DAOLKI010000083.1:4276-8607 GCA_035331665.1 Rhodocyclaceae bacterium | reverse complement strand
TATTCAAGAACAGCAAGTTATCGACAAAACTTAGAGTTGCATCGAAACAACAGGCACTGTTTTGCGTGCCGACCCGATCCCACCCCGGAACCATGCGAGAATGGTGCACCGCAATATTCAAGTTGGACTGCATCGCTGGGATTTTGCGGTGCTCGGATACCCGTTGCAATAGCCCGTTCAGCCTATTGGGGCGTGAAAAATGGCACGGGGAATCGCAATTCCGCTCCTGTTGCGAGGGTCGATGCCTCCGCGGCGGAACTACGTCACGTCAGGCGCGGGAGGCGGACACCTAGAATCCGGCTCAAATCAACGCCTACGGGCACCCGTTCCCCGGAACGCATCACTCGAATAAAGGCTGGAAATGTCCTTCTTCTCGCACCTGCCCGTCGAAGACCTGGGATTGTTCCTGCGGGTCGTCCAGGAGTCGGTACAGGTCCGTCGCCATTTGGAATTGTTCGTCTGGTTGCAGGGGAACGTTCAGAGGTTCATCCCTCACGAGATCCTGATCGCCGGCTGGGGTGATTTCTCCTTGGGACTGATCCATTTCGATGTCATTTCGCCGCTTCCGGGGATTCGTACCGCGCAACTCGAGGAGAAGGAAATCTCCCCGTTCCTTCGGCGGCTTTTTTACCGCTGGATGGACATCGGACGCAGCCCTTACACGATGGAGATGGGTGAAGGCGGATTTGCCCGGGAAATCGCCGGCGAACACGCCGGAATGCTGCACGCGTTCCAGAAAATGCGCTCCGCCATCATCCAGGGAATCAAGGACGAGCGCGGCCGGCACGATTGCCTCTATGTCGCGCTGAGTTCCGAAGAACGAATGGACCAACGCGCCCGGGAAGCCATGGAAGTCCTCCTGCCGTACATCGACACGTCCCTTCGCCAGGTGGCGCATCTGCCGACCCAGTTCCCGGTGGAAGCCGCAGCCCCGGCGAACCCGCAACGGGAAGCAGGTGAGGGCAACGAGGATGATGAGCGTGGACTTTCGTCTCGCGAACTGGAGATACTCGAGTGGGTCCGCCAGGGGAAAACCAACCAGGAGATAGGTGCTATCCTTGACATCAGTGCTTTCACGGTCAAGAACCACCTGCAACGCGTTTTCAAGAAGCTCGACGTGATCAACCGCGCCCAGGCCGTCGCCCGGTTCGAGCAAACCTACAAAAACCTTCGTGCCTAGTTCCGTTTCGTCGATTCACATCCGGCGGGCTGCCAGCCTTGCCATCGGCTGGGGCAACCTGCTGAACCTGATCGAGGCTCTGCTCGAGCCGCTCGTGCTCGTCTTCTCGCTCTGGGGAGTAGCGGCATACTTGGAAGGCGAGATGTCGCCTCCCTACCTGATCCTGTCCCTGATCGTGTTCTCGCTGACCTTCCCGGGCTCCGCGCGCCTGACACTACCGATCGGACGCAGCGTGCGAAATATCGTGCTCGGATGGCTCGGCATCGCCTCGCTGCTTCTTTTCTTCGGTTACGCGAGCAGGTACATCAAGCAGTACGACCTCGACGTCCTGGCGACCTGGGCCTGGGTGGCGCCACTAACGTTGGTCGGTTCCCACCTGCTGTTCCGCGTGGCCGCGCCGTACATCCTGCACCTGCAGAGCCCGCCCAAACGCGTCGTGATCGTCGGCATGAACGAACAGGGCGTCGCCCTCGCGGACCGCATCGCGACGGACAAGTACGCAAACATGAACCTGGTCGGATTCTTCGATGACCGGGCACCGGAGCGCCTCGCAAGGCATTCCGACCTCCCGCTGCGCGGGCGTTTCAAAGACCTTTCGCGCTGCGTCAAGGAGGAACGCATCCAGGTCATCTACATGTCGCTCCCGATGACCACGCAACCACGGATTCTCCAACTGCTGGACGAACTTCGCGACACGACCGCATCGATCTATTTTGTCCCGGATCTGTTCGTCACCGACCTCATTCAGGGCCGCATGGACATGGTCTGCGGCATGCCAGTGGTGGCAGTGTGCGAATCCCCATTCACCGGAACGGCCGGAATCGTCAAACGCGCGTCGGACATCGTCCTCGCCACATTGATCCTGATCCTGATCTCCCCGATCCTGATCGCCATAGCCGCGGCGGTGAAACTGACCTCGCCCGGACCGGTGATCTTCCGCCAGCGTCGCTACGGACTGGATGGCGAGGAAATCATGGTCTACAAGTTCCGTTCGATGACCGTCACCGAAGATGGCGGACAGATCCGCCAGGCGCAGCGCAACGACCAGCGGATCACGCCCCTCGGAGCCGTATTGCGACGGACCTCGCTCGACGAGCTGCCACAGTTCATCAATGTCATCCAGGGCCGCATGAGCATCGTCGGGCCACGTCCGCATGCCGTGGCGCACAACGAGATGTATCGCAAGCTGATCAAGGGATACATGGTTCGCCACAAGGTCAAACCGGGAATCACGGGCTGGGCGCAGGTCAACGGCTTGCGCGGGGAAACGGAAACCTTGGAAAAAATGAAGGCCCGGATCGATTTCGACTTGGATTATCTGCGCAACTGGTCCGTCCGCCTCGACCTGTACATCATCCTGAAGACGGTTCAAGTCGTCTTCAAGGACCAGAACGCGTACTGATCGCCTTGCGGCGCGGGAGTAACCCCGCCCGACGCCGATCCCGGTTCCCGACCATTGGGCAGCCCGGCTTCCAATTCCCCCTGCGCGCCGTCGACAGCCCGGGCGCCCGACGGGAGGGTCGGCGAGGCGGAAACGACGCACGACGCAACGTCCCCCGCCGACCGCGACGGTCGGGAGGTGCCCGGTGCCGGATGTCCGGGAGGCGCGCCCCTCTTCCGCGGGGACGAGCCCTGGCACCACGTTCCGACCTGCGGGAGAACCGTCGAGACTCTTGGGTCCGCACGGATTCAGTGCGATGATTGCTGGTCGATTTCGCAACAAACAATCGCGGGAGCCCACCATGCAGACCTTCCGTCACCTCAGCGCCACCGACGCGGCCTTCCTTTACCTGGAAACGCCCGAGATGCCCATGCATGTGGCGAGTCTATTCCTGTTGGAATCCCCTCCCGGATTCACCGGCGATTTCTACGAGGTGCTCAAGGCTCACCTGGCGAAGCGAATCCACATCTCGCCGATATTCCAACGGCGTGTCGAGACGATGCCTTTCGACATCACCGTACCCGTATGGGTCGAGTGCGAGCCCGATCTTGACTACCATGTGCGCCACGTGATCCTGCCCAAGCCGGGCACCTTGGACCAGGTCAAGGCCTATGTGGCGCGTCTGCATTCCAGCCTCCTGGACCGCAGCCGTCCTCTTTGGGAAATCTACCTCTTCGAAGGGCTCGAGACCGGGGAGTATGCGGTGTATTCCAAGGTGCACCACTCGGCCCTGGACGGCCAGGGTTCCATCGAGATGGTGAAAGCCCTGCTGGATATCACCCCGGTGCCACGCGAGGTCCGGGCCTCCCGGCACCGGATCAGCCGGGACATCCATTTCGGCGTCGCAGAGATGATCCGCGCCGCCTTGGCCAATGGCCTGCAGCAGGCGGTGAGAACGGTGAAGATCGTCCCGCCGGCCTTGCGCAACGCCGTCAGCTACCTTCGGTCCCTGCGGGCTGAATCCCAGGAAATCCCGGAAAGCGAAAAGAAGCGCGGCTGGAGGCGAATCTTCGCACCCCGTACGCCATTCAACGTGACCATCACCAACCAACGGGTCTTCGGCACTCTTTCGTTGCCGTTGGCCGAGGTGAAGGCCATCGGCAAGAGTGTCGATGCCACCATCAATGACATGGTGATGGCCATTTGCGCGGGCGGTCTGCGCCGTTACCTGAAGGAGACCACGACCCTGCCCAAGGAGCCGCTGGTCGGGTTGATGCCCATGTCGCTCCGCGACAAGGGAGACGACGAAATGACCAACCTGGTCTCCGGCCTTCCTGTCATCCTGCATACGAACGTCCCGGACCCGCTGAAACGCATGGGCGCCATTCGGGAATCCCTCTCCTCCGTCAAGCGAGGTTTCGGGCATTTCCGCGACGTAATGATGAATGATTTTCCTTTCCTGGGAATGCCGTGGATTCTCTCGGCACTGGTCAGCTTCTACGGCCGGGCGCGGCTTGCGGAATCCCTGCCTTCGGTAGGCAACGTCGCGATTTCCAACGTGATGGGCCCGGCGATGCCGCTCTATTACGCAGGCGCCCGCGTCAAGTGCTACTATCCGATCAGCATCGTCACGCACGGCTGCGCCCTGAACATCACGGTGGTCAGCTACAACGGTTCCATCGATTTCGGCTTCGTGGCCTGCCGCAGGGCGATGCCCGACATGAAAGACTTCGTCGATGACATGCGAGTCGCCTATGAGGACCTGAAAGC
>DAOLKI010000083.1:0-4176 GCA_035331665.1 Rhodocyclaceae bacterium | reverse complement strand
GTTTCGCCCGTGCCCGCACAAGCGGTCCCTCGTCCGTCAGCCGCCTCCCGCCGCCGGTCCGGCGCGGGGGCACCGGTGGCCTGACAGGTACCCCACCGAAGCAGGAAAACCCGATGAGTACCCTCCAAGATCGTTTCGACCAGGCCATAGAAGACGCACACGCCATCGGCACGCGTCCCGAGACGGGCATTCTGTTGCGTTCCTACGCGCTCTACAAACAGGCGACCCACGGTGACGTGCATGGGACACGGCCGAGAGACCCTGTGGGGGCGGCGAAATACGACGCGTGGGAGCAGGTGGTCGGCATGAGCCGCCGGGAGGCCATGGAGCATTACGTGGCCCTCATCGACGCCCAGAAGAAGGCCTGAACCTTGGCCGAAGGAAGTCAGCGCGACACGTCGCGTCGTCGTAGGAAGAAGGCGGCGGAAACGGGGCGCGCAGGACGCTTCCTTATCTACGGCGCCAATGGGTTCCTCGGCGAGGCCATCACCCGGTTGGCCGTTGCCGAAGGACTGAGTCCGGTCATCGCCGGGCGCAACGCCGAACGCATCGGGGCCCTGGCCGGCGAACTGGGGTTGGAGGGACTCGCGTTCGGCCTCGATGCGCGGGACGCCCTGGCGTCCACCCTCGAGGGAGTCGCTGCGGTTCTCCATTGCGCCGGACCTTACGTTCGCACCTGGCAGCCGATGGCGGACGCGTGTTTGCGAACCGGCGCCCACTATCTGGACCTGACCGGTGAACTGCCGGTCTTTGCGGCGCTGGCGGCCCTGGACGACGAGGCCCGCGCAGCCGGTGTCATGCTGCTGCCTGGTGTCGGATTCGATGTAGTGCCGACGGACTGCCTTGCCGTCCATCTGCGCCAACGGCTGCCGTCGGCAACGCAGCTGACACTTGCCTTCCAAAGCCGGGGGCCCGCGGGGCTTCCGCCGGGTACCCAGCGGACAATGATCGAATTGCTGCCCCAGGGCATCAAGGTGCGCCGGAACGGGGAACTCACGACACCCGCCCGCGGCGACATGGAACAAGAAATCGACTTCGGGCGGGGGACGGTACCCGCCGTTCTCGTCCCCTGGGGTGACGTGTTTACGGCCTGGCACAGCACCGGCATTCCCAATATCGCCGACTATATGGCGATTCCGCGCTACCTGCGCCTGCCACTCGCCGGCGCGAGAATGCTGAGCCCGCTGCTCCGGATCGGCGCGGCAAGGGAATTCCTGAAGAAGGCGGTATTGCCGGGGCCTGCGGCCTGGGCGAGATCCCGCACCCGGACCCACGTCTACGGCAAGGTGGAAGACGCCAGGGGACGCCAGGCGGTGGCGCGGCTGCACGGACCCGAGGCGGGCGTGGATTGGACCTCGGCGACCGCGCTCGGTGCCGTTCGGAAGGTGTTGGCGGGCGTCGCTCCGCCGGGTTATCAGACTCCGGGCCTGGCCTTCGGCCCCGACTTCGTGCTGGAGTGCGGTGGCGCGGAACGGGAAGATCTGCCGGTGATCGACTGAAACAATCCGGGAGAATCAATGTCCGTTGCCTACGTCATAGGGCATATCACGGTGCGGGACCAGGCCAGCTGGGATGCCTACCGCGCGGCCGTTCCCGCCACCCTTCTACCGTGGGGAGCGGAGTTGGTCTTTCGCGGCAGGCTGGATGATGTCCTCGGCGGCGCTTTCAGCCATCCTGACGCGGTGGTGATCCGCTTTCCAGACATGGCCTCCCTTCGCGGCTGGTTCAATTCGCCCGCGTACCAGGCACTGATACCCCTGCGCATGCAAGCGGCGGACGTCACCCTCCTGGCCTATACGGCAGCCTGATCCTCCGCGGGGGCCTGACCGCCGGCACGCATCCCGGCGACCGCGATGGAAAGGCAATGCCCGCGGATCATTCCCCGTCCGCGGGTTCCCGGCACAAACGCGGCTCGTCGGGTGCGGCAATGCTGTGGGCGACCGCCGTGACCAGGGCATTGATCTCCGCCACATCGAAGTGGGCGAGAAGCCGGTTCGCCAAGTCCGGATCCAGTCGGACGGTGCGGGTGCTTCCATCCGGCATACGCACCGGCACGCCCGCGACGCGGCGCGCGGCGAGTCCTTCGGCGACCGCGGCGGCGGATTGTTCCTGCAGCAGGTCCTGATACAGTTCCTCGAGTCGCCCGAACAGATCGTCGGAAAGATCGTCGGGGGTCTCGGCGAGATACACCCCCTCTTCCGCCTCGATCACGCGCACGGGGATTCCCGCCTCGGCGGCGAACGCGAAGAAGCGGTCCAGGCGGCCTCGGTCGAAGAAGGCGAATTCCATTGGTTGCGTGGTCGGGCGGTTGGCTCATGCCACCCGCCTCCGTGCGGCGGTGGCCGAACCGATTCGTCAAGGTTCGCCGATGATTATCCCACTGGCCCCCAGCGCACGGCTACGGCGCCCCATACATAGCCGATCCCGGCCGCGATCGCGACCATCAGATCGCCGTCCTTGATGCGCCCGCGGGTCAGGCCCTCGTGCAGGGATATCATGAAATCGACCTGACCGGCGTGTCCATAGTCCTCGAGGTAGACCGACTGCTCGGGCGCCAGGCCCAGCAGCTTGAGGAGATCGAGGTGCATGGACCGCTTGAAATGCAGGACGTTCAGGAAATCGATGTCCGCCCGCGTCCGCCCGCCGCTCTTCTCCAGGGCCCGGTCGATGCACGCCAGCCAGTTGGGCATCGACACCTCGTTCAGCCTGTTCTTCATGTGTTCCGGATCGAAGACGCGCAGGCTCAGGTTGCCGCGCACCCTTTGGGCGGCCAGTTCCTCCTCTGGGAAGGTCTCGATGGGATGTTCGGTGCCGCCGTACCAGACGCCCACGTCCCGTGCCAGGGACCCGTCGGTGATAACGTGGGAACCAAGGACCGAATTGCGCCCCAGGCCGCGCCTCAGGATCAGCGCGCCCGCGGCGGCGGCCAGGTCGAACATGAACGAGACGGCGGAGTCGCGGTAGTCGATCATGTCGCCATTGCGATAACCGCCCACGATCATGACCGTGGAGATCTCCGGGTCGCCGAGCATCATGTCCTTGGCGATCTTGACTGCGGCGACCGTCGTGTTGCAGCGCTGCTGGATGTCGATGCCCCACGCCCTGTGGGCACCGATCCTTTCCTGGATGTAGATGGCCGAGGTCGTGAGCGGGAACTCCTTCCATTCCTCCCCCATGCACAGGATCAGGTCGATCTCCATCGGATCCAGGCCGGTCCGTGCGAGTGCGTCGAGGGCGGCCCGGGCGCCCATCTCCTGCGTGCCGTCTTCCGGGCCGGGGATTGACTTGCCGTTGATCCCCAGTTTCTCGCGCACGGCCTCCTCGGTCCAGCGGCCTTCGGTGGCGGCCGAGATTTCGGCCGCGGTCATGCGCCTGGAGGGGAAGTAAAGGCCGTAGCCGAGGATGCCGACGTCGATTTCACTATTGGGATTCATGCTTGCATTTCCGGAAAGGCGTTGCCGGGAGCCTCGGCAACGCGCGGATACGGGTCAGAAGGACTTGGGCCCCTTGTCTTCGAGATTGCGCACCAGCACCAGCGCCTCGCCGGCGCACACGACCCGGTCCTCGCCGGCCACGACCCGGGTGTCCAGGTTCACCAGTTCCTTGTCGGCCCGCAGCCGTGTGATGGTGACGCTGGCGGTCAGGGTTTCGCCGGGATAGGCCGGGCCCGGATAGCGCAACACCTGTTTCATCCATCCGGTGCCGCGTCCCGGGAGGCGGGTGCCGAGGAGGTCGGAAAACATGCCGGCCAGCAGCGGCGGCGGCACCAGGCGGCCGGCGTAGCCGCGTGCCCGGGCTTCAGCATCCTCGCGGTAGATCGGATTCCGGTCGCCGGTCAGGTCTCCGTACTCGTCCAGGTCGGCGGCCGTGAATGCGCGCTGGGCCGACGCGGTCATTCCGGGCTGCAGGCCGTAAAGCTCCGCGTCGCCGGGTTCTTCGGCGGGCGAGATTGCCGGCACCGCCGGCGCCGATCGACCGGCGGGGACCACCCGGCAGCGCCCGGTGGCAGTCGTCACGGCCTCCCCGCCCGGCCCCGGTTTGGTGACCAGCGTGGCGATTTCCAGGACACCGTCGGTCTCGCCTTCCACCGTCAGGCCGATCGTGATCGTCTCCCGCGTATAGGTGGCGTTCGGAAACATGAGGCTCTGCTCGAGCTGAACGGCGCCGGGGCCCGGG